>JAHZFN010000059.1 GCA_019421315.1 Peptococcaceae bacterium
CCACAATCAGCGGCACGCCGTTGGCATGGGCAATTTCGGCAAATTTTTCAATATCGAAAACCGTCAGTGCGGGATTAGCGAGGGTTTCGCCGAAAACCAGCTTGGTATTGGGTTTAAAGGCTTTTTGAATTTCCTCCGCCGAAGCGTCGGCGTCCACCCAGATACATTCAATGCCCAATTTTTTCAAGGTGAAGGAAAAAAGATTGATGGTGCCGCCGTAAATGGTGCTTGCGGCAATAAAGCTGTCGCCCGCATTGCAAAGGTTCAAAACAGAAAGCAAAGATGCCGCCTGACCGCTGCTTGTCAGCATAGCGCCGACACCGCCTTCCAAATCGGCAATTTTCTTTTCCACGGCATCGCAGGTGGGGTTGGCAAAGCGGGAATACATAAATTCTGTCGGCATATCAAAAAGCTGAGCAATATGTTCGGTAGAATCAAAGCAATATGTGGTGCTTTGCACAATGGGCAGAACACGGGGTTCGCCGTTTTTCGGAGTATAGCCCGAATGGAGGCATTTGGTTTCCAGTTTCATTAAAAATCACTCCTTAAAAAGTATCAAAACATCTTTCTGAATTTTTTTGTATAAAAAATAAAATATAATAAAATTAACCGTACTTAATAAGTATACTTAATATTTGCGAGTAAATCAATGCCGGATTACCCAATTACATATAATTATCGGCACAATTTTTGCGGATTTTTTGACCGCCTTTATTCAATGCCGTATGCCTTTTCTTTGGCACAGATTATGCCGTAAAGCATTTCGTTGACGGGTGTGGCTATGCCGTGCTTTTTGCCAAGAGCTATAACGGTTCCCGCAAAAAGATCGATTTCTGTCCGCCGTTTTGCCGTAACGTCCTGCCACATGGAGGTGGAACCGTCGGCGGGCAGCTTGTCAAAAACACCGAACCAGTAAGCCAAGTCCTTTTCGTCCATCAGCACGCCCTCGGCGTTGGCAACGGCAATAACTTCTTCCATAGCAGACCGCATAATATCTCGGCATTCGCCCGCTTTTTGAATAGGACCGAAGGTCAAATCATACGCTGCCGTAACCTGATTGCAGCCCACATTCAGCATAAGCTTGCCCCAAAGATGGTGTAGAATATCCTCGGAAACCTGATACGCAATGCCGATTTTGGCAAAAAAGTCAACCAGCCGCCGCATTTGCTCCGTTCGGTTGTTTTTGGGGTCACCGATAACCAAGGTTCCCATGCCGTGACAGCAAAGGTTATTGCCCGTCCGCACGGCGCTCATGCCTTGGGCAATGCAGTAAATAACCTTTTCGGCACCAAATTTTTCCGCCAGAATATTCTCGCTGGTAACGCCGTTCAAAACAGAAAGGATTATGGTATTCTCCCCGATAAATTTTGCGGCATCCGTCATTGCCTGCCGCAGATGGTAGCCTTTGACGGCAAAAATCACCAAATCAAAAGGTTCGTGCGCCGCCGCCGTGTCAACATATGTAAAACTGCAAGGCTCATCGTTATATAAAATGCCGTCGTGTCGGTACCGCTCAATTCTTTCGGCATTGGCAATAACATATGTGTTTGCCACACCGATTGTATCGGCAAAAAATTTGCCGTACATGGTTCCCAAAGAGCCCAGACCGATAACTGCGACATTTTTAATTTTTTTATTTTGAGCTTCTTGGTTTTGATTTTCTTGGTTTGCTGTTGTTTTTGTTTCTTGTTCCATTTTTTCTCCCGCTTTTGCATTATTTTGCTTAAGCAGCGGCTCACCGACCGCATATGCAATATTTAACAATATTATTATAATATCAATTTGCCGCCAATACCAGACAAAAGGCGCATATTTCCCCAAATTTTTTCAGTTTCGATTTTTCTTGATTTTTCCCGATTTCTCACAGGCTTTAGTCAAAGCACAAAACTGTTATTATGTTGTTAAACTTTAAAACCCATACAAAAAAAGAGCGCATTTTTCAATGCGCCCTTTTGGTTTTCATAAAATAAATTAGATTTCTGCCGCCTTAACCGTTACTGCGCAACTCTTTGCTTGCCGTTTTTAACAGCGGTGGTTTCTTGGTCGTCGGCATCGGTGTTGTCCGTTGTACTGCCGTTATCAACCGCAGCTTTATCATCGGTTTGGATATCGGTTTGACTGTCAGTTTTATTATCTGCCGCCGTATCGTCGGCTGCACCCTCTTTTTCAAATATTATGGTAACTCCCGAATAGTTCACGGTCATGGTTTTGCCGTCTGACTCGCAGTCCAGTTCAATATCACTGCTGATATGAATACCTGTTTTGGTTTCCTTCCATTCGCCGCTGCCCGTCGTTCCCAGGAAATCGGCTTCCAGAGTGCCGTCCGCATCCAAAGTCAGAGTGGAATCCCCCAACTGGTCAGCGGTCAATGTTTGCCCCGCCGTTTGATATTCGGTTGCGTTCCAAACGCCTGCGTATTGGCTGTCGCTGCCACAGCCCGCCAAAGCGAGCATCATCAAAACAACAAAAATTACAGATAAAAATTTTTTCATATTGCCCTCCCAAAGGTTTTTTGATTTTTTTGATTTTTTTTGATTTTTTCGATTTTCAATATAGCCGCCGCAATTCAAACTATCACAAAAAATATGCTGTCGGCATGACTGATTTACAACTCAAATTATAATATAATCTTTTGTCTTAGTCAACACAATCAAAACATAATCCGTCCGCATTTTTCCCTGCCAAATATCAGCGAAAATTACCAAGCAAATATTTGCCGCAAACCTCAAAAAAATACAGGAAAACCAAGGTTTGTATAGAATATTTAAAGAATAGGGTTTAGTATATGCGGAGGTAAAAAAATTGAACGAAAACAAACAAAACCAACGGGATTTTACCGAAAACCCACATGATGAGCAAGCTCGGCAAACTGCCGCCGACAAACCAAGCTTAAACGGCAGTTCGCAGTCGGCTTTTTCGGAAAATCCGCAAGAAAATTCTTCCGAGAACAGAACAATAGAAACTTTTGAACCCAATGAGCAATTTGACGCCAAATTTAATTCCGCCCCCAACAGCAGAAGTTTTCAAGAGGATGAACAAAAGGCAATTCATACAGACGAGCAAAACCGAGAATATCAATTCACAGGCGGCAAAAGACAAAGACCCGTCCGCAATCTGCCGCCTTTGACACCGGCTCGGCGCATTTCCGAAGGCGCCCTGATGACCGCCCTCACCGTTGTTTTGGGGCTGGCGGCTTTCTACGCCCCAATTTTGGACATGATAATTCTCATGCTCTGCCCCATACCGATCATGTTTTTGATCAAGAGGCACAATGTCGGCACAGGCGTTTTGGCATTTTTGGCGTCGGCAATTCTGCTTTCTCTGTTTTTGGGGATAAACCACGGTGCTTTCATCGTGCTGACAATCGGCGCCGTCGGCATTTGGTACGGCGTTGCCCTGCGGAAAAACCTGAAGCCTCTTTTGACGGTGGCGGTGGGAACGGCGCTTTCTGCGGTTTCCGTTGCCGTAACCATGCTCACATCCCTTTGGGTAATGGGCATTTCCGTAAGCGGCGTTGACACCTACATAACCCAATATGTCGACCAAACGGTGCAGGTTCTGCAAAGCACAGGCGTTTTCGACACATTGGCGGGCGGCATATCCGCCGAGGATTACAAACAAATGATGGTTAGTATGCTGACCCGGCTTATCCCCGGAATGCTGATTATCATCGCCATGGTTCAGGCGCTTTTCTGCTACATCATCAGCGGCGCCGTTTTCCGCAGATTGGGCATAACCGTTCAAACCATGCCCAAATTCCGCGACTGGCACATGGGCTGGCCCGCTCTTTGGGGCTTGATCATCGCCCTTTTGGCATATTTGGGTTATCATTATCTGCATTATGACATATTAAAAGAAATTGCCTTAAACATACTTTATATTTACTACCCCATCATGATGGCAACGGGCATTTCCCTTGTTGTCTGGTTCTACAAAAACACCCGTTCCCTTTTCATGCCAATTGTTTTGATTGTGGGAGCGTTCCTTTTCCCGTCGGGAATTATCATTTCCATTATGATGTTCAGTCTGTTTGACACGGTGGTTGATTTCAGAGGCTCTTTCCGCCGCAACGCCAAAAACCGACCGAAAAACCCCATGGGATAAGGATAATGGTGAAATGCAACAGCATAAATAAAGCTTTTTAAACAAATTTTTTGATACAGATATATTTACAGGAGGAAAAAACAATGAAAGTTATTTTAATGGAAGACGTAAAAGCTCTGGGAAAAAAAGGTGACGTTAAGGAAGTTTCCGACGGCTACGCCCGCAATTTCCTTTTCAAAAAAAATCTGGCTTTGGAAGCCACAAAACAAAACATGGATCGTTTGGAACTGCAAAATCAAAAAAGAGCCGAAAAAGCCGCTCAGGATTTGGCAGACGCCAAAGCCTTGGGTGAAAAGCTCACCAAAGTTACAGTAACCCTGAAAGCCAAAACAGGCGGCGGCGAAAAGCTCTTCGGTTCCGTTACCAACAAAGAAATTGCCGATGCCGTCAACGAACAGCTTAATGTCAATATCGATAAACGCAAAATCGAAATCAAAGACCCCATCAAAACTCTGGGCGTTTACACCGTAACCGCCAAACTCCACGCCAAAGTTCACCAGGAATTTAAAGTAAACGTGGTTTCCGCCTAAGACATAACCGTGATTAAGCCAAAAGACAAAGGAGGTGCCTTTTATGCCGGAAATCGGTAGAAAACCACCGCAGAGCATATTGGCGGAACGGGCGGTTTTGGGCGCCTGCCTTTTGAACGAAAACGCCATTTTTTCCGCCATGGAATTTGTCCGCCCCGAAGATTTTTATTCAAAGGAAAACGGGCAAATCTTTAAGGTTATGCTGGAATTAAACAGCCAAAGCAAGCCCTGCGATTTGGTAACTGTGGCGGAAGCCCTGACCAAAGAGGGCATGATCGACATGGTGGGCGGCATGGAATATCTGGCAAAGCTGACGGGCGAAGTTCCGTCTGCCAAAAGCGCCGAATATTACGCCCAGGAAGTGAGCAACAAAGCCACAATCCGTGAACTGATCACCGCCAGCCAAAAGGTAATGGACGAGGGCTACACAGGACGCAAAAGCGCCATTGAGCTTTTGGGCGACGCCCAAAGCGTAATCACCAAAGTCGGCGACACCAAGCTGGGCAAAGGCTACACCAGAGCCGAACAGATTATGCTTGCGGAATTCAACCGCATCGACAGCCTGAAAAACAACAGCGGCGTTACGGGTATTCCCACCTTCCGCGATTTGGATTATTATTTGGCGGGTCTGCAAAAAGGCGACATGATCGTTTTGGCGGCTCGTCCCGGCTGCGGCAAAACCTCAATGGCTCTGAATTTGGGCAGTCAGGCGGCTGTCAAATACGACAAAAGTGTCATTGTGTTCAGTCTGGAAATGCCCAACGAACAGCTTGCCCAAAGGATTCTCTGCGGTCACGCCAAGGTCAACCAGAGAAATTGGCGCAACGGCACATTAAAAGACGACGAAATCGAAAGACTTTCCGACGGCTTGAACGACTTCACAGGCAAAAAGCTGTTTTTTGACGACACACCGGGCATAACCATTCCCGAAATGCGTGCAAAATGCCGCCGTCTGCAATCGGAACACGGTTTGGATATGATAGTTATCGACTATTTACAGCTTATGCGTTCACCGTACCATATGAACAGCCGTCAGGAAGAAATTGCCGAAATTTCCCGTTCGCTGAAAGCTCTCGCCAAAGAAATGAGTGTACCTGTTTTGGCATTGGCTCAGCTTTCCCGTCTGGCAGAAAGAGACGCCGAAGCAGGACCTCAGCTTTTTCACCTGCGTGAATCGGGTGCCATCGAACAAGACGCCGACGTTGTGCTTTTTATCAACCGCAGGCATAAAGCCGAAGGTGACGAAGCGGCGGCGGGCGGTCCCGAAAAAGTGGAAATCAACGTGGCAAAAAACCGTAACGGCCCCGTTGGCAAGGTGGATTTGCTTTTCATCGGTGCCTACACCGCCTTTTTGGATTTGACAGAGGAATGGGTCGGCGACGAGCCTGACTCTGACGAAGCGCCGCCCTGGGCAGAAGAATAAACAAACTATCCGTTAAAAAATATTTAGAATTATACAAGGAGCCGTGTTATGGATTACACAGCCTTATACAGAAAATACAGACCTCGGAAATTCAGCCGGCTGGTGGGTCAGGAGCACATTGCCCAAACCCTGCTTAATGCCATCAAGCAAGGGAAAGTTGCCCACGCTTATCTTTTCTGCGGTCCCAGGGGCACAGGCAAAACCTCTGCCGCTCAAATCATGAGCCGAGCCGTCAACTGCCTTGAACCCGTTGACAACGAACCATGCGGTAAATGCGAAGCCTGCCGCCGAATTTTGGCAGGCAACAGCCTGGATATTCTGGAAATCGACGCCGCCTCCAACCGCGGCATTGACGAAATGCGGGATCTGCGGGAACGTGTGAAATACGCACCGGCCCAAGAAAAATATAAAGTATACATCATTGACGAAGTTCATATGCTGACAACGGAAGCCTTTAACGCTCTGCTGAAAACGCTGGAGGAACCGCCCAATCACGTTATCTTTATTTTGGCAACGACGGAGCCCCACAAGGTTCCCGTAACTGTAATTTCCCGCTGTCAACGCTTTGATTTTCACAGAATCGGGCAAAACGCTATCATCAATCATCTGGCAAATATCTGCAAAAACGAAAATGTCAACGCCACACCCGAAGCATTGGAGCTGGTTGCCCGCCGTGCCGAAGGCGGCCTTAGGGATGCCATCAGCCTTTTGGATCAGTGCATAATTGCCTCCGACCAAGGCATAACACTGCAAACCATATCGCAGGTTTTGGGCATTGTGGACGAAAATTTTGTGGCAAAAATGGCGGTTGCCATTGCAGGATGCAACGCCGTCGCAGTTATGAAAGGTGTCGATATTCTTTCGGCAGAGGGCAGAGATTTGCGGCAGTTTTTGCAGCAGCTTTTGGAATACGTCCGTCAGCAGCTGCTTTACGGCATAAGTCATAAAAACAAAGCCACCATCGACAGCCGCCGTGCCCTGCAAATGCTCAGGGATTTGGTAGACGGCGACCAAAAGCTGAAAACATCACTGACACCCCGTTTAACATTAGAAATCGCCCTGCTGACAGCCTGCCGTCTGGAACAAAGCAGCGGTTCAAACCGCCCTGCGGCAACTGCCGCCCCGACCGACAATTCCGCCGCCCAAGCAAGCTCCAACTCCCAAGGGGCAAGACCTCGCCTTGCCGACGGTCAAATTTCACCGGAGCTTTGGAAAGCGATTTTACTGCAAACCAAGAAAGAGTCTGTGGTCAGCGTTGCGTACATGAAGATGGCAAAAACTCAGGAAATTCAAAACAAACCTTTGATTTTGGGATTTGCCGCCGCCAACCGCAACCACAAAGCAGGTGTTGAAGACCCCGAAAACAAAAGTAAAATCGAGCTGGCAATATCAAAGGTTTTCGGAAAAATGATGACAGTGTCAACCAAAGAGCTTGCCGAATAATATAATTTATATAATACCGCCGAACCGAACACAAAAACGAGTTGCGGCAGCAACAATTATTTTTAAAGATTTGAAAATTTGAAGAATTAAAGATGAGAAAAAATTAAATTTAAGGAGAATACCGATATGGATATGCAAAAATTAATGCGTCAAGCACAGAAAATGCAAAACGAAATGAACAAAGCCCAGGAAAAACTGAAAGAAATGGAAGTTGAAGGAGCTGCAGGCGGCGGCGTGGTTAAAGTTACCGCAACAGGCGGTCAAAAAGTTACCGCCATCACTATCGACCCCGAAGTTGTGGACCCCAACGATGTTGAAATGCTGCAAGACCTGATTTTGGCAGCCATCAACGATGCCATGACCAAAGCCAACGAGCTTGCCAACAGCGAAATGGGCAAAATCACAGGCGGCATGAAAATGCCCTTCTAAGTTTTTCCCAAAAAGCAACAGCTAAAAAAGCATTGCAAATATTTTTTGCAATGCTTTAAGATTTTTTGTTATTTAATTATTATCAGTATTATAGGTGAATCATGGGAATGTATATGTATCCGCCGTCTATCCAGCGTCTGATTGAAACTCTTTCCAGACTGCCCGGAGTCGGCCCCAAAACCGCCCAGCGTTTGGCTTTTCATCTTCTGAACACCAGAGAAACCGATGCCGTCGGTTTATCAAAAGCAATTATCAACGCCAGAGAAACTGTCAAACGCTGCAAAATCTGCGGCAATTTAACAGATGAAGAAATTTGCTCCGTCTGCAAAGACCACAACCGTACCCAAACCACAATCTGCGTTGTGGAACAGCCGGGGGATTCCATCGTCATGGAAAAAACAGGCGAATACCGTGGACTGTACCACGTTTTGCACGGTGCGCTATCCCCAATGGAGGGTATCGGACCAAAAGAGTTGAATATCCAATCTCTGATGGACCGACTTCAGGACGGCAAAGTTAAAGAGGTTGTCATGGCAACCAACACCAGTGTTGAGGGGGAAGCAACCGCCATGTATCTGGCACGCCTCATCAAACCTCTGGGCATAAAGGTCAGCCGTTTGGCTCACGGTATGCCCGTTGGCAACGACCTGGAATATACCGACGAAGCAACCTTGGCAAGAGCCTTGCTCGGCAGAAAAGAGCTTTAACACAAACTTCATACAAACAAAAACCCTGTAAATTCACAAAAATTTACAGGGTTTTTTACGACGTGGATGTTTTAACGACGTGGATGTTGTTAAACTCCGTATATCGGTCTGTCCGCTATTTTAACTCGGCGAAACCTGTTATTGTACTTTCGTTTTTGTTATCTGGGTGCTTAGCGGTTTTCGTGCTAAGAAACAAGCAAAAACAAAGAATTAAAACCGCCGTATTGCACCGTCTATTGATCCGCTGCCATAACAAAATCAATCTCCCCGTCATGAACGTCAACTCTGTCCAAAACAACCTCTATTTCATCACCCAGGCGGAAACTGCGGCGGCGGCCTTTCAGGGTCATAGCGCTTTTGATAAACGTGTAATCATCGGCGGGCAAATCGCGAACGGCAATCCTGCCTTCGATGGTGTTGGGCAGTTCCACCCAAACCCCGGTATTGTTAAGCCCCGAAATATGACCGACAAAATGTTCACCGATGTTGTTTTCCATGAACTGACAGCATTTCAAATCAACAGCATCCCGTTCCGCTTCCTCCGCCAAACGCTCCGTTACCGATGCCTGTTCGGCATCGGCGGCAACCCGCACGGCAATTTTCCGCAATTCCTGCTTGCTCGGTCTGCCGCCAAAGCAAGCCTTAATAACCCGGTGAATTGACAAATCTGCATAACGGCGGATAGGCGATGTAAAGTGGCTGTAATAACGGCTTGCCAAACCGAAATGCCCGATTGCCTGCGGCGAATATTCAGCATGACACATACTCCGCAGTGCCAAAGTCTGCACAAACCTTTCCTCATCCTTGCCGCTGACTTGTTTCAGCATTTTTTGAAAATCTTTCGGTTTCAAGCCGCTTTTGCTCGGTTCAACACAAAGCCCCAAAGGCATTAAAGCCATGTTTAAATCCACCAGCTTTTCGTCTTTCGGACCTTCATGCACACGATAAACAAAGGGTATTTTCTGCCTATGATAATGGGTCGCCACTGTTTCGTTGGTAACAACCATGGCTTGTTCAATCATTTTTTCCGCCAAGCGCTGTTCCCTTTTGACAACATCCAGCACCTCGCCTGTGGCATAATCCACAATAACCTTGGTTTCAGGCATATTGAAGTTGATGGCTCCGTGCCGCCAACGCTTTTTCTCCAGTCGTTTTTGCAGTTCTGCCAAAACCTCCAGCATGGGCAGCCACTGGGCATTTTCGCTGATTGCATTTTCGTCCTTATCCAAAAGCATTAAATTCACGGTGTCGTAATCAAACCTTTTATCCACCCGAATAACGCTTTGGTAAATATCATAATTCTCCACATTGCCGATTTGGTTGATTTCCATGGTGCAAGACATGGCAAGGCGGTCAACGCCCGCATTCAGGCTGCAAATACCGTTGGAAAGCACCCTGGGCAGCATGGGCATAACACGGTCGGGCAGATACACCGAAGTCCCTCGGTTAAAAGCCTCCTTGTCAATTATCGAATCCTGCTTGACATAATGGGCAACATCGGCAATATGCACGGAAAGCTCTATGTTGCCGTTTTCTAATTTGCGGCAGCTGACGGCATCGTCCAAATCCTTGGCATCAATGCCGTCGATGGTAACAAGCGGTTGTTCCCGCATATCCTTTCTTTCGGCAAAGTCCGCCTCGGTGATGGCAGCGGCGGCGTTTTCCGCCGCCTGCAAAACGGCAGGCGGAAAATCCTCAGGCAAATTATGCTGCCAAATCAGCGAAAGCATATCCACACCGTTTTCATCCTCTTTGCCCAGAACACGAACGATTTTTCCCATAGGCGGCCGATTTTTATTGCCCCAATTTGTAATTTCGGCAATAACCTTATCGCCGGGTTCCACATCGTTTAAACTTTTAAAAGGCACCTCAACGGCAAAATTCAGCCTTTTTTCATCGGGGAAAACCAGGGCGTTCCTGCCCCAAAGGTCAAATGTACCGATCAGTTGGCGGTTGGCGTGTTCTTTAATTTTCAAAACCTCGCCCTCAGGGCGGAATTCGGAATTTTCGTCAAACTGCCGAATATCTCCGAAAACCCGCACCAAAACCTTGTCTTTGTGCAAAGCACCGCCTGTTTGCCTGCGGTGTATATAGATGTCGGGGAGTTCCGAAACACCCGTTTTCACAAAGCCAAAGCCTTTACTGTTGGCAAGAAAAGTACCCTCCAGAATACCGGCCTTTTCAGCGGGAATATACCGTTTTTTTGAATTAAGAACAACTTCATAATCCAGCTCCATTTTTCGGAGCATCTGCAAGAAAACCGTCAAATTTTCCGCGGTGTCGTTCCAACCCAAAACATCCGCCAATTCCTCGGCTTTTTTGCTTTTGTAATCCTCTCTGCCGATATAATCCAAAATTTGGCGGCGCAAATCCTCGTAACGGATTGCCACGGAATCCAGAACCTCCCTGGGAATATAATCATCGGGACGTCCTTTTTTTGATTTTTTGGCTTTTTTATGTCTACCATGCAGCTCCGCTTTGGCACCGCTGCGGCGTTTTTGGTTTTTCTTATAATTTTTGTTATTTTCATGTTCATACTGCCTGCGGCTCTCATGCTCATGAAATTTTTGTTTTTTCTTCATTATACTATTTATTACCTTATAACTATTTATTACCTTATTATTAATTATTTTATTTTTTAATTTTATCGGTGTTTTGATTACACCAACCTAAAACGCTTCAAAAAACGTGCAGGGCAAATTCTTATTTACATTGCTGTCTGTTAAGCTTCGTATATCGAACAACTGACACTTGCAGCCTCAGTTAAATCTGATATTGCCGAACCAAGCATATAAATAATACACCAAGGAATGTGTTGCGGTTCATGGCACTGTATTGCAAGGTTTATTATTTTTCTGAAATATATTTCTGCAAAAATTTGCCCGTGTAGGACTTTTCTTCTCTGCAAAGCTCTTCAGGTGTGCCTGCGAAAATCACCCGGCCGCCGCGATTGCCGCCCTCAGGACCCAAATCAATGATGTAGTCGGCACATTTGATAACATCCAGATTATGCTCAATCACAATAACGGTATCGCCCGCCTCAACCAGCCTGTCCAAAATTTTCAGCAAGCGTTTAATATCGTCAATATGCAAGCCTGTCGTGGGTTCGTCCAGGATATAAACACTTTTGCCGTTACTGCGGCGGCTCAGCTCCGTCGCCAGTTTAACCCTCTGGGCTTCGCCGCCCGAGAGAGTCGTGGCACTCTGCCCCAGCTTGATGTAGCCCAAACCGACATCCTGCAAAACTTTTATTTTGCGGTAAATCCGCGGCTGATTGGCAAAAAAGTCGCACGCCTCGTCCACCGTCATTTCCAAAACGTCGGCGATGTTCTTGCCTTTATATTTTACCTCCAAAGTTTCTCGGTTATACCGTTTGCCCTTGCAGACCTCACAGGGAACGTAAACGTCGGGCAAAAAGTGCATTTCGATGGTGATAATGCCGTCGCCCTGGCAGGATTCGCAGCGGCCGCCGCTGATATTAAAGCTGAACCGTCCGGGTTTATAGCCCCGCATTTTTGCCTCCTGGGTTTGGGCAAAAAGCTCACGGATTAAGCTGAAAACTCCCGTATAGGTGGCGGGATTGGAACGGGGCGTTCTGCCGATGGGGCTTTGGTCGATGTCAATGACCTTTTCCAGATGTTCCAGACCGCAGATTTCGGAATATTTGCCCGCCTGCGTTCTGGCGCCGTTTAATTTTGCCGCCAAAACATTATAAAGAATATCGTTGACCAAGGTGCTTTTGCCGCTGCCGCTGACACCTGTAACGCAGGTGAAAACACCGATCGGAAAGCTGACGTCGATGTTTTTCAGGTTGTTTTCGGCACAGCCCTTAACAGTCAGCCATTTTTCGCCTGTGGGGCGGCGATATTCGGGAACTTCAATTTTCTTTTTGCCCGATAAATACTGCCCCGTTATGGAATTTTCCGCCTGCATAATTTCCTGCGGTGTGCCTGCCGCCACCAACTCACCGCCCCGGCGGCCTGCTTTTGGTCCGATATCAATGATATAGTCTGCTTCCAGCATGGTTTCCTCGTCATGCTCCACAACCAAAACGGTGTTGCCGATGTCCCGCAGTCGTTTCAATGTATTGATCAGCTGTTGGTTATCCCTTTGGTGCAGACCGATACTGGGTTCGTCCAGAATATACAGCACACCCATCAGCGAAGAACCGATTTGGGTTGCCAGTCGGATGCGCTGTGCCTCGCCACCGGAAAGAGTGCCTGCGGAACGGCTCAGCGTTAAATAATCCAAACCAACGTTGACCAAAAAATTCAGTCTTTCGTTAATTTCACGCAAAATCAAGCGGGCAATCTGTTCCTCCCGCTCCGTCAAAACCAAACCCGCAAAAAATCCCTTAGCCTCCAGAATGGTCATTTTGCAGACCTCGTCAATATTCTTTTCCGCATTTTGCATTTTGCCGCCCACATCTTCTCTGCCAATCAGGGTAACAGCCAAAGACTCAGGCTTCAGTCTGGCGCCGTGGCAATCAGGGCATGGCAGAAACGCCATGTATTTTTCGATTTCATCCCGAATATATTTGGAGGGAGATTCTCGGTATCTTCTTTCAAAATTGGGAATCAGACCTTCCCAAGGCTTATTATAAACCTTATGATTACCGTTGCTGTCCAGATATTCCATGGTTACAACCTCGCCGCCGGTGCCGTAAAGAATTTTGTCCAAATCCTGCGGTCGTAAATCCTTGATGGGGGTGTCCATAGAAAAGCCGTATTTGTCGGCAACATGGCTGATATAACGAAAATACCAGCCTTGGGTGTTGGCATTCCAATGCACCAAACCGCCTTCGTTCAAAGAAAGGTCGGCATTGGTAATCAGGCGGTCGGGGTCAACTTTCATCGAATAGCCCAAACCAGAACAGGTGGGACAAGCACCGAAAGGATTGTTAAAAGAAAACATTCTCGGTGTCAGCTCCTCAAAGCTGATTCCGCAATGGGGGCAGGCAAATTCCTGATTATACATTTTTTCTTCGGAATAGCTTTCCTCGTTGCCCTCATCGTCAAGCCGTGTGTTTTGGCTCAAAACCACAACAATACCGCCGCCCATTTCCATGGCGGTTTCCAAAGATTCTGCCAAGCGTTTTTCCACGCCTTCACGCACAATCAAACGATCCACAACAACCTGAATAATATGCTTTTTGTTTTTATCAAGTTTAATCTCATCGTCCAGGCTGTAAATTTCGCCGTCAATGCGAACCCGAACATAACCCTCGCTTTTCACCTGTGCCAAAAGCTTTTGATGTTCGCCCTTGCGGCCGTAAACCTTGGGCGCCAAAATTTGAATTTTGGTTCTTTCGGGCAATGTCATAACATTATCGACAATCTGGTCGACAGACTGCTTGCTGACAGACCTGCCGCAGCTTGGGCAATGGGGATGACCGACTCTGGCAAAAAGCAAACGCAGATAATCATAAATTTCCGTAACAGTACCCACTGTGGAACGAGGATTGCGGCTGGTAGTTTTTTGGTCGATGGAAATGGCGGGCGAAAGACCTTCGATTGTGTCCACCTGCGGTTTTTCCATCTGCCCCAAAAACTGACGGGCATATGCCGAAAGGCTTTCCATGTATCGTCTTTGACCCTCGGCATATATGGTATCGAAAGCCAGAGAGCTTTTGCCGCTGCCCGAAAGACCAGTAATCACAACCAGCTTGTCCCTGGGGATTTTCACATCAATATTTTTTAAATTGTTTTGTCTTGCCCCTTTAATTTCAATAAATTCTTTACTCATTTTTTTTCTTTTCCTCTTTTTTTTGTTGCCTCTTGTTTTTCTTTTTACGCCTGCAATACACTATGTTTCACATATTTTCTTATCCCAAACAGGAATTTTTTATGTATTCCTGTTACTTTTTGCAAATGCCTTAAAAATATTTAAAATATTTTAACTTGCCGTGTGCTTTTATAGCTTTCGCCACGGGCAAAAATTTTATTCTCAGATTACTTTTTATTACTTAATTACTCTTTTTTTCAGCTTATTCTGTAATGACCGATTATGTCATCACGGTCGGCAAGCCTGTCCTGCTCATAATTAACCTGGGCAGGGTTGCTGTGGTGAATCAAAAAGGGAATGCCGTCAGCGTTGCGTTTATCGGAAATTATGCCGATATGCTTTTTAAAAACGATAATATCGCCGCCCTGCCATTGGTCAATTTCGTTAATATCCGTGGACAGAGAAATTGCCGTGTGCTGAAAATACACATCCAAATTCCGCACTCTGCGAAAATCTATGTTGGGATCGGGCTTTTCGATATTGTAATCTGCCCCGTGTTCGGCAATATCCGCATTGACCAAAGCCATCAAATCATAGCCTGCCGCTTTCATCGCCTGTGCCACAACGTCCGTGCAAACACCGTATTCATCATCGGGATAACCGTCCTCGTAATATTTACTTTTATACTTAGGCTTGGTTGCAACGTAATCCTTGGCTCCCTTTAGCATATCCGTTTGGTCGTCAATACCGTCGCCGTCTTGATCGTTGCCGCTTATGTAATCTTCAATGCCAAAATGGCGGTTTGTATAATACGAGTGCGGAATAATATCCAGCCCATACAGCGCCGCCGCCAAAAGCAGAAGCATTATCACCGCAAGCAGCAGCAAACGCAGTTTCTTTGGTTTTCTTTTTCGACTTTTCTTGCTTTTCGGCTTGCCTCTTTTCCTCTTGTTTTCTTGCATAAATAAAGCTCCTTTTTTTTAACTATACGCTATGCAATATTTCATTTATCTATTAACCTGTAACATTTTTTCTATTTCCGGTATAATATTCCTCTCTTTAATTTTGTTACACGCATTCATATACTCTTGCCAATATTCACTATAATCAGACCCGCCTTGAGCATAAGATATTAATAGGTTAATCGCTTTGCGTAGTTCCTCTATACATTCTTTAATATCTGGATTAAAATGACATAAATACATACCTTTTTCCAAAGTATCCATCACATATGACATTGAACTATTACATAAAAGGCACCTATGCCATTTATTATCCTGCTCATTTTGTTTATCCTTTGTAAAAACCACTAATTCCTTGGAATTAGAAAATGCAGAAATACAACAATCAATAATTTCATCGTTAGCATTATGTGAACTATTCATAATCAACTCTTTAAAAGTCAAACAAGTTTTTAACATCTGATATAATTCAAATCTTTTTTCAAACAAAGCAATTTTATTTTGATTGGCAGCGAGTGTTGTGGGTACAACAATAGCAACAATAATAGCTATAATACTTAATAACATTGACATTTTCCTTTCTGTATCTTATTCCGCAAACCAAAGCAGAGCAAAAAGCGAGCAAGACAAGGAATTAATTCAAAGGCTGAAACAGGTATACTAATCGTGCTACGAAAAAGCATTTGAGTTAATGATGCCATGCCGTATTGCAATGCTTATTACTACACCGCTTCTTCTCCACTACCATTATGCCACAATTTAAAACCAAAATAAAGCAAGAAAAAATAAGTTAGACCGTGCAAAGCGGGCTAACTTATCAAAAACAAACGATTAGCGGAATTGGCTGAAAAAAATTTTTTAATCCAGCTGTTGAGCGATTACCGTTACTTCCTTTTTGGTGCGTTTGGCGTCGTCGGGGTCGACAAAGCTCAGAATCAGATAATCAAAATTTTTCTGGTCTGTCAAAACGTCACCCACGGCAAATTCGCTTTCCGCTTTGAGAAGCAGTTTGTAGTTGGCGCCGTCCGCCTGCTTTTCTTTCACTCTGCACATAATCATAATCTATCCACTCCTTACAAAAAAAGTTTAATTAATTTCGTAACCTGTTTTCTCTAAAACAATTATAAATACAATCATAAAAAATTGCCCGTTATTTTTGTCATCGGGCAAAATTTTCGTCAAATTTTGTTTTTATGTCAGAACTGCACAAAGTCCGTTATTTACGGTTTGCGTTGATTTCCCGCTTCTTTTGCAGACAAAAGCGGTAAAGGATAAAATAACCCACTGCGGGAACCACTGCCAAAAGAACAAACAACGCCGTTTCGCTGTTCAAATTGCCAGCTTTTATATAATGCACCAAAACACCGACGGGAATTAACAGGGACAAAACAGGCAAAAGCAAACCCAGCTTGTCATTGCGCCCCGTCAAAAAAACCTCCAAAAACAGCGATAAAAGCCAAACAACGGCAAAAACCGCCATCCAAACAGAAAACATCCGCCAAACACCTGCCCTTAAAAAAATTTATGATTTTTGCTCTTTTTCATATTCGGCAATCAGCATATTTGCCGTTTCAAAGTCAATTTTATCATTAATAGCCAGTCTTTTTATAAAATTGATGTATGGATCCTTTGCCATCTCCTCGTTGTCGGAAATTTTGCGGATCAAATTGCCCAGGCGTTGACGAACCGTGGGATACGTTACGCCGTATTGACTGGCCATTTCTTTCAGCGAACCTGAGGACAAAACAAACCTTTTGATAAAATTCAATTCTTCACTGTTGAGATTGATTAACCATTCCGGCATAACGTCCAAACTCATTGGCAACACCCTCCTTTTTGC
>JAHZFN010000060.1 GCA_019421315.1 Peptococcaceae bacterium
TAAACTTCGATTTCATCGCCTTCTTTGAGAACATCGGAAGGATGATTTACTCTGAACCAAGCCATTTCGGATACGTGCAGCAAACCGTCTACGCCGCCCAAATCAATGAAAGCACCGAAGTTTGTCAAACGGGATACAACACCCTTTCTGGTTTGACCTTCTTCAATTTCAGCCATCAATTTTTCTTTTTTGGCTTGCAGTTCTTCCAAAAGAACAGCTTTAACGGAGAGCAAAAGTTTGTTATGGCTTCTGTCGCATTCCAAAACTTTGGCTGTAATTTCTTTGCCAACGTATGCTTTCAAATCGTCGACAAATCTGATGTCAACCAAGGAAGCGGGAACGAAACCGCGCAAACCTACATCTACCAGCAAACCGCCTTTGACAACTTCCACAACTTTGCCTGTAACGGGAGTGCCTTCTTCTTTGGCGGCAGCCAATTTTTCCCATACCAAAACCTGGTCAACCATTTTTTTAGAGAGAATGGGATAACCTTCTTTGTTTTCTTTTTTCAAAACGATTACTTCTATTTCATCGCCAACTTTGAAATGAGCCGGAATATCAGCTGCTTCTTCAGGCATCAGTTGATTGCTTTGCAGCAAACCTTCGGATTTGCCGCCGATATCAACCAAAATTTCGTCATTTTTAACCTGCACAACTACGCCTTTAATGCGGCTGCCTCTGCGGATATCTTTTCTGGCTTCTTCTCTTTCCAGAATAGCACCGAAGGATTCTTCCTCTTCAACTGCGTTGGCTGCGTTTTCTTCTGCTTTAACTTCTTCTGCTGCTGTTTCTTCTGCAACATCGGCAACTACTTCGCCCATTTTTTCCATTTCCACCATGTTGTTAACAACCTCCTCAATTATCCATTCTGGCGTCGATGCTCCGGCACAAACGCCTGCGGTGTTTACACCGCCAAATAAAGCCTTGTTCAAGTCACCTGCCCCTTCAACCAACTGGGTGCCGACGCCCTGATTACGGCATATTTGCTCTAATTTTTTAGTATTTGCACTGTTTTTGCCGCCCACAATCACCATTGTATCAACTTCGGCCGCAACTTTCGCCGCTGCGTTTTGCCGTTCGGTCGTTGCGTTGCAGATCGTATTTTTAACAACCACATCGGAATATTTTTGCTTCAACGCCGTAATAACTTCGTCAAAAATTCTTTTCTGCTGAGTTGTTTGTGCCAAAACACCAACCCTCAAGCTTTCGGGCAAAGCCGCAACTTCTTCGGGGGAAGAAACAACAAAAGCCTTGTCTTCCGCCCAAGCTTTGATTCCCAAAACCTCGGGATGGTTTTTGTCGCCCACAATTACCACCTGCAAGCCCGCCGCCAACAAATCGGCAGCCGCTTTTTGTGCTTTCTTTACAAATGGACAAGTCAAGTCGTACACATTAAGACCCAGGCTTTCGGCTTCCGCCAAAACCAAAGGTCCAACACCGTGGGTTCTGATTATTATGCTGTCGGAAACATTTTTGTCAGCCTCCGCCGGGGAGCCGACTACCTTTATGCTGTTTCCAAACCGTGCAATCTCTCTTTCATTGTGAATCAACGGACCCAAAGAATAGACCGTGCCTTTTTTTTCGGCTATCTCCGCCGCCGTTGAAATTGCTCTCTTCACTCCGAAACAAAAACCGGAATGTTCAGCAACAACAATTTTCATACTATTCACCAAATTAGATATTCACATTTTATAACAATTCTATACAAACAAGAAAAATCCTGCTTAATATGACAATAAACTTTAAATTTTTTCTTGTTTTTTTCATATTTTTTTCGGACTGCGTTTTTTTCTGAAAAATTCGACCCGAACCCCGCCGAAAAGCTTTCTGCAAGCCGCCTTATACCGGCTTTAACCGTGCATTTCGGCATAAAGATTTTTTTTGCAGATGTCCGTATATTCGTCCATAATCTGCTGTTTGGTTTTGCCCTCCGTATCGGTAAAATAAATCGGAGCGCCCACTCTGACGATAGGAGCGGGTTTGGTCAGCTTCCAAAGATTTTTGGCGTTTTCCAAACCGATGGGCAAAACGGGAGCCTTGCCTTTGTAGGCTATCAAAACGGCGCCCTGCTTAAAATCAGCCAGCGGCTCGGCGTCGGCGTGGTGATACCTGGTGCCTTCGGGAAAAATCCCCAAAATTTCACCGTTACGCAGATGCTTCAACGCCGTTTTCACGGCTTTCAAGTCGTTGCCCGCCCTGCTGACGGGAAAAACACCCGCCAAACGCAAAAGATACGTGATAATTCTGCCGTGAAAAAGCTCCTCTTTCGCCATAAAATAAATGTGTCTTTTCATGGTTTTTTGATAAGCCAGGGCAACGTATATGGGATCCGTCCAATGTGTGTGGTTGGCGATGGCAACCACGGCACCCTCTCTCGGCAAATTTTCTATGCCCTCAAATCTAACCTTACGCAGCTTGCAGTAAATTAACAGCAATCTGCAAAAAAATCTATATAAAAATTCACCCATGCTCAATTCACTCTTTATCCTAAAATTTTTTTAATCCCCAAATATCAAATTTTGAGCTTTGAATTTTAAATTCTAATCTTAAAATCTCTTAAAATCCAAAACAAATCCAAAATCAGATTTTCGAATTTTCCCGATTTTCGAATTTCCCCTAAATCCAAGGGTTCGACAAAACCGCCGTTTAAGCTTCCGCCCATTCTTTGATCTTCGCCGTAACCTGCTCTATGCTTAAATTATCCGTGTTCAGCAAAACTGCGTCCGCCGCCTGTCGCAGAGGTGAAACCTCTCGGTGGGAATCCCGATAATCACGCTCGGCAATATCCGCCTGCACCTTTGATAAATCACAGGCAATGCCTTTTGCCGTCAGTTCGTCAAAACGCCTTTTGGCACGAACCTCAACGGAGGCCGTCAAAAAAACCTTTAAATCGGCGTTTGGTAAAACAACGGTACCGATATCCCGACCGTCCATAATCACACGGTTTTTTTCGGCAAGCTGCTGCTGCTTGCGCACCAAATGCTCACGCACGCCGCCGACGGCGGAAACGGGAGAAGCCGCAGCTCCCACTTCGGGCAGGCGAATTGCTTCGCTTACATCACGTCCGTCCAGATAAACCTTGTAACTGCCGTTTTCAACTTTCAAATCTATGCCGACCGAGCCCGCCAGCTCGGTCAGTTTTTCGGCATCGTCAAAAGCCACCTTGTTTTCCATAGCTGCCAAAGCCACTGCTCTGTACATGGCGCCCGTATCTATGTATAAATAGCCCAATTCCTCGGCGAGCTTTTTGGCAACTGTGCTTTTGCCGGCGCCCGCAGGACCGTCGATCGCAATAATTTTTTCATAAAAATAAATTCCTCCGCCTATGCCAAATCGGCAAAATCAACAAACAAGCCAACCAAGTCAGGAACATTTTTAGACTGCAACAGCTCCACCGCCGCCTCAACGCTGCCGCTCTCTAAATCCATAGACAAAAAAATCGGCTTGTGCAAATCCCGCAGATACTGCCAGAATTTTTCGTTGTCCAAATTTGTGTAATCCGCCAGACGCAGGCGAATGCCGTCCGCCGTCTTCAGCAAAGTTTCGTAAGCCTCGCTGTCAAAGCGTTTCATATCCTGCAATTCCCATTCGGTAATTTCCACCATTACACGCCCCGTGTAACGGCTGAAGCTTTTTACCGTCCGCAAATCCCGCAGCAAAATTATATCCAAATGGCAAAACGTCACCATTTCTTCGATGTCGTAATATTCTTCGTTGTCAAATTCGCCGATTTTCATAACCTGCATCGGCAGTTCCTCCAGCCAGGTTCTGGTGTTTTCCGCCTCCATGTTGCGGTTGGCGGACAAAGAAACCGCCAAGGCCGCCGCCCCTTTGGCAATGGCGGCCGCCGCTTCTTCGGCATTTTTCAAATTTCGCACATACAAAAACATTGTCAAGCTCCGAATTCATCATATTTTCGTCAAACTAACTTATGGTTCTGTGGGACATTCCGACAGCAACCTCGTTCAAATGCAGCATACCGATGCTCATCAGCATGGCGACACTTATGTGGTCGTGATGTTTAGCAATGCCGATTTTGCCTCCGATGGAAAGACCGATGGCCTTGGGCATAATCTGCTGCAGCGCTTCGTGGGCGGCACCGGCAACGGCACCCTCTTCGGTGTGGGTATCGTTGATAATACCCTCTCTTTTGGCGGCAACAACTGCCCTTTCCACAATTTTGGAAACGGAGGAAATGGCGTCGCCGCCGAAATTAACGGCGGCTGCGGCAATGCCCTCGTCACGCAGCTGCATTTTTAAAACGTCCTCTTCTTCTCTGGTTTCCCTCAGCGCCAGCTTCAAAGCCC
>JAHZFN010000006.1:0-373 GCA_019421315.1 Peptococcaceae bacterium
GGCGTTTTCAACGCGCTTTTTGCAGTTTTCGCAGACCATGCCGTCCACTTTCAGGGTTACGGAGTAGGGATAGTGAGCCTCATTTTTGTCTTTGACTTTGATTTTTTTGACGGTTGGATCATCGCCTGTGTTGCAGCAGCCGCTGCCCAGCTTTTTGATATAGCCTTTCACGATGAATATGAGAAAAATAACGATAAGAATAACGAAAATTGCTGCGAAAATATTTCCTGAAGTCATGATTTTTCCTCCTTATTTATACTTCTTTATAATTAAGCTTTTATAATTGAATTATACAAATTGTTGATTTGAATTAAGCTGTTTAAGTAATATTATGATATTGCCCAGCAGCGTTTTGGGTGCTTGTCGTGTCGTT
>JAHZFN010000006.1:383-3231 GCA_019421315.1 Peptococcaceae bacterium
ATTTCCGACAAAAGCACATAAGCGGCGTTTTGAATATTAGCGGAATCGGGCAGGATTGCCGTAAAATAATTGCAGATTGTTTGAAAATATTCGTTATATTGTTCGGCGGTTTTTTCGCCCAGGGGAGTGAAACGCACAACGCCGTATTTATCCTTGTTGACCAGCTGCATATTTTTTAAGGTGTTGATCATTGTGTGTACGCTGGGTTTGGTTATATGGAGAGAATCTGCCACGTCAACGCAGCGGATACCGCCGGGTTTTTGGTTAAGCTTGTGCAGAGCCAGCAGATACTTGATGTTCGATTTGGTAAAACGCATTTGTTGGTTAGCCATTGCTTACCTCCTTGTAAAAAAATACTTGCAATTATTTTATCGGCAGTAAATATTGCCTGCAAATTTTCAGCGAAAGTTGTCTGTTAGCAAAAACTAACAGAGTGTGATAAATAAATGTTAGCATTTGCTAACACGATTGGTTTAAAAATGTTAGCTATCGCTAACTAATTATTATAGTACTCCAAATTCCGCGTTTTGTCAAGGTTTTTCGGCTGTTTAAAGCATAAATTTCAGTAAAAATTCAGTCAAACTTTATTTGCTGAAAAAATAAATTTCCGCAGTCTATTTAGAGTTGATAATGGTTTGTTTTTGTGGTATGCTTATATCAGTTAGGAGGATTTTTCACATGGCTTTACACGAATCCGGAGAAATGTATCTGGAAACCATCTTGGTTTTGTCGCAGAAAAACGGCGTGGTTCGTTCTGTTGATATCAGCGAATATATGGGATTTTCCAAACCAAGCGTCAGCCGAGCCGTCGGCTTGCTGAAGCAGGGCAATTATATTTTGGTGGATAAAGACGGTTTCATAACCTTGACTGCCGCAGGCAGGGAAGTTGCGGAAAAAATTTTTGAAAGACACACCATTTTGACAAAGGTTTTGATGAGCTTGGGTGTTGACGCCCAAACAGCGGCAGAGGACGCCTGCAAAATCGAACATGACATCAGCGACACGACGTTTCAGGCGATTAAAGATCATTTGCACAAGCACGAAGTGTAGAATTACTTTGTAAAAACAAAGGGTTGGCATAATTATGCCAACCCTTTTGTAATGCTCTTTTGTAACATTTTTTTGTTACGGGGGAAACGTTTGGTTTGAGAAAATTTTAGCCGAGAATTTTCTGTAAATCGTCCTCAGGGGTGCTGATGGGGGAAATGTTGTAGTTTTCCACCAAAAAGCTTAAAATGTTGGGAGAAATGAAAGCGGGCAGTGTCGGTCCCAGGTAAATATTTTTAATTCCCAGATAAAGTAGTGTTAAAAGAATGCAGACTGCTTTTTGTTCGTACCATGAAAGCACCATGGTAAGGGGAAGATCGTTGACGCCGCAGCCGAAGGCTTCCGCCAAAGCCACGGCAACCTTGATGGCGCCGAACGCATCGTTGCATTGTCCCATATCCATAATTCTGGGCAAGCCGCCGATTTCGCCCATATCCAAATCGTTGAAACGATATTTGCCGCAGGCAAGCGTCAAAACGATGGAATCTTGCGGCGTTTGTTTAACAAATTCCGTGTAGTAATTTCTGCCGGGCGCCGCACCGTCGCAGCCGCCCACCAAAAAGAAATGCTTGATATCGCCGTTTTTGACGGCGGCAATAACCTGATCGGCGGCGTTCAAAATTGTGTTGTGACCGAAGCCTGTGGTAACTGTTGTGCCGCCGTTAATTCCGGGCATTGTGTGGTTTTCGGTGTAACCGCCCAAGGCAAGAGCTTTTTCGATGACGGACGTAAAATTCTTGTTCTCATCTATGTGCTGCATTTCGGGGTAGGAAACTGCCGCTGTTGTGAAAACTCGGTCGGCGTAGCTTGGTTTTACGGGCATGAGGCAGTTTGTTGTGAATAAAATCGGCGCAGGGATGTCGGCAAATTCCTTTTGCTGGCGCTGCCAAGCCGTACCGAAGTTACCCTTTAAGTGCGGGTATTTTTTTAGTTCGGGATAAGCGTGGGCGGGCAGCATTTCGCCGTGGGTGTAAATATTGATGCCTTTGCCGTCGGTTTGTTCCAGCAACAGCTTTAAATCACGCAAATCATGACCTGTGATAACGATAAACGGTCCGGGTTCAACGGTTTGGCTGACAGTGACGGGCTGCGGTATGCCGTAGGTTTCCGTGTTGGCGCGGTCCAGCATTTCCAAGCATTTGTAATTGATTTCACCTGTTTTCATAACCAAAGGCAAAAGCTCGTCCGTTGTGTGTTCGGCGCCGACGGCGGCAAGCCCTTCGTAAAAGAAATTGTTTACGTCATCGTCTGTGTAGCCCAAAACCAGGGCATGATAAGCGTAGGCGGCAACGCCTCGCAAGCCGAAAAGAATTAAGGATTTCAAGGAGCGAATGTCCTCATCTGCCTGCCAAAGATTGTCCATGTCATAGTCGGCGGCGGGATTGGGTGAAAGCGCCTTTTTTTCTCTTTCAATTTCGGCTGTGGTCGCTTCAATGGTTTTGTTGTTGAAATTAACATTGGTTAAGGTGGTGAAAAGTCCCTCAATTATTAACTTGGCTGTATCGGCTGTCGGTTTGCCGTTTTGGGCGGTTTTTGCCAAACCGATCAAGGCTCCCGTCAGTCGGTCTTGCAGTTGGGCGGTATCCGCCTTTTTGCCGCAGACGCCCGCTTTGCCGGTGCAGCCCACGTTGCCTGCGGTTTGCTGACATTGAAAACAAAACATTTGATTCATTGCTGTATCCTCCTTAATATTACGCAAAATAGAGATATGAATAAGAGATATAAAAACGAATTTTCGGCAATAAAACGGGTAATAGCCGACGCTTGTTTCCCGTAAATTATTGGGTCTGCTGACAGTATT
>JAHZFN010000006.1:3241-8186 GCA_019421315.1 Peptococcaceae bacterium
AAAATAACCTTTTTGACAATATTCGGTAATTTTAATATTTCAGTTTAATATTTTTTGCTTTGCTGCTGTCTTTTGTTTATTGAAATATAGGTAAAATGCGGCGGTGCAGTCGGTTTTGGTTGTTGCCGAAATGCCGTTTGCAGCTTGGCAAGTCAGAGGGCGGTTAAATAATCTGACCCTCCGGGCTGATGGTGTTTACCTGCCAAGGAATGAATTTGCCGCTTGCCTGCAAAGCGTTTTTTACGGCGTTTTCGATACCGCCGCAGCAGGGAACCTCCATCCGCACAACGGTAACGCTTTTTATGTTGTTGTTTTTGATGATTTCCGTCAGCTTTTCGGTGTAGTCAACGGCGTCCAATTTAGGGCAGCCTACCAGGGTTATGCGGTTTTTGATGAATTTGTTGTGAAAATCGCCGTAGGCGTAGGCTGTGCAGTCGGCGGCAACCAAAAGGTCGGCATTGTCAAAGTAAGGCGCATTGACGGGAACAAGCTTGATTTGCACCGGCCATTGGGAAAGACGGCTGGGTTGTGGTTGATTGCTTTCGGCGGAACAGACTGTTTTCGGCTGCAATTTTTTTGAATTGGTGCCGGGGCAGCCGCAGGGCAGAGTTCCTGTGGTCTGTTGTTTTTTCAGCATTTGATTTTTTTTGACAGCCTCTTCGTCATAGGCTTTGGCTTCCCGTTCCACAAAGGTTATGGCGTTGGTGGGGCAGGTGGGCAGGCAATCACCCAAGCCGTCGCAGTAATCGTCGCGGATTAATTGCGCCTTGCCGTTGATGATGGCGATGGCGTCTTCGTGGCAGGCATCGGCGCAGGCGCCGCAGCCGTTGCATTTACTTTGGTCTATTTCAATAATTTTTCTGATCATTTTTATTACCTCCGTTGTTTTTTGATGTGTTTTTCTTGTTTGTCTGCTCAAATTATATTATAATTAATTTGCGGTGTATGTTGTTTTTACAACGAAATATAATTTTTTTAATTTTTTTTGAGAGTATCTATTGAATACGGAACCGATTTGTCTAAGGAGGTTGGGATTATGACTGCGGAAAATTGGGGTTTGTATATGGATTTGCTTTTGCAATGTCCTTTGTTTAAAAATATTACCGCCGAAAATTTGCGGGCGGTTCTCGGCTGTTTACAGGTTAAAACAGTTGATTTTGAAAAAAACGAATATATTTATCAAACGGGCAGTCCGATTCGGAATGTCGGCATAATTTTAAAAGGCAGCGCCTGCATTGAAAAAATTGATTGCTGGGGCAACAGATCAATTTTGGACAAGGTTGCGGCGGGTGATATGTTCGGGGAAGCGCTGAGCTGTGCCGAGGTTGACAGCTCGCCCGTAGATGTTGTTGCAAGGGAAAAAACGACGGCGCTTTTTGCCGATTACCGCAAAATCATCACCACCTGTTCTTCTGCCTGCGTATTTCATACGGCGCTTATTGAAAATATGCTGGGAATTTTGGCAGGGAAAAACATTATGCTTACCAACAAAATTGAGCATATCACCAGGCGGACAACCAGAGAAAAGCTGCTTTCGTATTTTTCGGCGGCGGCGCTCAAAGCAGGCAGCCGCCAATTCTCTATTTCTCTTAACAGGCAGGAGCTGGCGGATTATTTGGCAGTGGACAGAAGCGCCATGTCGGCGGAGCTTGCCAAAATGAAAAAAGATGGTATTCTCGAATATGAGAAAAACCGTTTTGTTTTGCATAACGCAGAAGCGGAGTATTGAAAAAATAGTACTGAATAAAATAATATTGAATAGAAAAATATTGATTTATTCATAAAACTTATAAACAAAAGAAAAAACACCGAACATTTTCATGTTCGGTGTTTGTGTGTTTTTGCTTAGGCAATTTGCAAATTCAACTGTATATTTTGCTTGATGTAAAACCTGTTTATTGAATGATGAAGGAAGAATAGATAGTTAAAGTTTCGGCAAAACGCAAAATTGCTTTTTTGTATTTTGCTTGATTTTGCATGGTTTGCTGTTGGCTTTTATTACATACCGACAAATTTTACAACTGATTTTGCACAAAAAGTATTGCCTTTTTTTGATTTGGCATGTTTTATTTTGCCGAATGTTTATTGCAGACGTTTTCGATGGCTTTGGAAACCACATAAACGGCGGCAATAACGGCAATGCCAAACAATACCGATAATACTGTTGTGTTCATTGTTACCTTGTCCTTTTCTGCATATATTTCAATCCGTTAGCAGCAACCCTTGCATTTTCCGCAGTTATGATTGCAGCCGATTGGTTGACCGAGGATAACAGGCGGTTCTTTGGTTTTGCCTGTTATTGTGCCTTGGATCATCAATGCAAATTCCTTTTTGAAAGCCAGACGATGACCGTGGAATACAGCAAACAGAGCGTCTTTGTTTTTGCCCAAAACAGCCAGTGTTTTGCCTTTTAACGCCTGCAAACTGAAGATATGACCATCCGCTGTCATAACGTCCATGTTCTTGCTGAATTTTTCAATGACAAAATCTTCTTCGCCATTGCAAAGCCACAACGTAATCATCTCAAAGCCTCCTTTTGAATTGATTTTTGCAAAAAGCGCATTGAACGTTTTTTGTGAAAAACTGTTGTTTGCAAAATTTGGTATCGCATTTACCGCCCGCAGCACAACTGCTTTTATTATAACAATTATGCTGCGGTGGGTCAACACGATTGTAAGAAAAGGTTTTTGTTTGAATTATATTAGGAATATTTGCTGAGTTTACATTGTTAATTAAAATAAATTTGTTGTTTAGGTAAATTTGTTTTATACTTGTTTGTTATATGTTATTTTCTGAAAAATTAAGCTTTTTGAGTTTTTGCTTTCAGTACGCCGTTGTTGTCATATTTGTTGGGGCGAGCCAGCAGATAAACAAAGCCTGCGAAAACGATCAGGGCGAAAATCAAGCCGATGATGTTAACATTGCCTGTGAACAAGCAGCCGAACTGGTAAATGCAAAGGGCAACTGCGTAACCCAAAGCGCACTGATAACCGATAGCGAACCAAGTCCATTTGGCGCTGTTCATTTCTCTTCTGATGGCGCCGATGGCAGCAAAGCAAGGAGCGCAGAGCAGGTTGAATGCCAAGAAGGAATAGCCTGCCAGCATACCGATGCCTTCGAAGTCCAAAACGCCGAATACGCCGACAACTTCTTCTTTGGCAACCAGACCCATGATTGTGGCAACTGTTGCAGTGGCATCGCCGAAGCCGAGAGGAGCAAAGATCCAGCAAAGACCGTTACCGATAATGCCGAGAACACTGCTGTCAAGCTCTATATCTGTGCTGAAACCGAAAGTGCCGTCGACAAAACCAATGGAGGAACCAAGCCAAATTACGATGGAAGCGGCAACGATGATTGTGCCGGCTCTCTTAATGAAAGACCAGCCGCGTTCCCACATGGAACGGAGAATACTGCCGACTGTGGGCCAGTGATATGCGGGCAGTTCCATTACAAAAGGAGCAGGATCGCCTGCGAACATCTTTGTTTTCTTCAGGATGATACCGGAGCAAACGATTGCGGCAATGCCAAGGAAATAAGCGGAAGGGGCAACCCACCAAGCATTGTTGAATACGGCTGCTGCCAGCAAGGCGATGATAGGCATTTTTGCGCCGCAGGGGATGAATGTTGTTGTTATAATTGTCATGCGGCGGTCGCGCTGGTTTTCGATGGTGCGGCTTGCCATGATACCGGGTACGCCGCAGCCGGAGCCGATCAGCATAGGAATGAAGGATTTGCCGGAAAGACCGAACTTGCGGAAAATCCTGTCGAGGATGAAAGCAACACGAGCCATATAACCGCAGTATTCCAAGAATGCCAGGAAGATGAACAATACCAGCATTTGCGGAACGAAACCGAGAACGGCACCGCAGCCGCCGATGATACCGTCAACAATCAGAGATTCAAGCCATTCCGGACAGCTGATGGCATCCAAACCGTCAGTAACCAGAACGGGAATGCCGGGAACCCATGTGCCGTAATCGGCAGTATCGGGAGCGTTTTCCATGGCGGCGTCAACTTCTGCTGTGAATTCGTCGCCCATGGAGTCGGCATAAGATTCATATGCTTCGTCAAAAGCACCTACGTCGCCGTCATCAATGGCGGCTTGGAAATCTTCAGCGCCGACAATATCGGGGTTTTTGGCTGCCGCAGCAACCAGGCTTTGGATGTTTGTGTTGTCCAAAACGTTGTCTGTTACATATTCTTCGTAAGCAGCTTCGTATTCATCGGCGCCGCTGCCAAAGAGATGCCAGCCGTCACCGAAAAGACCGTCGTTTGTCCAGTCTGTGACAAAAGCGCCGACTGTGGTAACGGAAACATAGTAAACCAGGAACATTACAACTGCAAATATCGGCAGGGAAAGCCAACGGTTTGTAACAACTTTGTCGATTTTATCGGAGGTTGTAAGGGTTCTCTTGGCGTTTTTGGTGTAGCATTGGTCAATGATGGAGGCGATGTAGTCGTATCTTTCGCTGGTGATGATGAATTCTGCTTCGTCATCCATTTCTTTTTCGCAGGCTTCAATGTCGCCTTCAACGTGTTTCAATGTTTCTGCTGAAATTTGCAGGTCGGCGATAACTTTTTCATCACGTTCAAAAATTTTGACTGCATACCATCTTTGTTTTTCTTCGGGCAGGTTGTGGAGAACGGCTTCTTCGATATGAGCTATGGCGTGTTCTACGCAGCCTGTGAATTTATGGGGAGGTACAATGCCTTTTTTCTGCTGGGCAGCTTTAACTGCTGCATCGGAAACGGCTTTGATACCTGTGCCTTTCAAAGCGGAAATTTCGTAAACGGGAACGCCCAAGGTTTTGGATAAAGCGTTGATGTTTACTTTATCGCCGTTTTTCTGAACAATATCCATCATGTTTACGGCGATGACCATCGGGATACCCAATTCCAAAAGCTGGGTTGTCAGGTACAGGTTTCTTTCCAGATTTGTACCGTC
>JAHZFN010000006.1:8196-11096 GCA_019421315.1 Peptococcaceae bacterium
ATATAGCGTCGGGAGCTTCTTTGATTAAGTAATTTCTGGCTACAACTTCTTCCAGGGTGTATGGAGAAAGGGAGTAGATACCGGGTAAGTCGGTGATGACTACTTCATGGTTATGTTTTAATTTACCTTCCTTTTTTTCCACAGTTACGCCCGGCCAGTTGCCGACATATTGGTTCGAGCCTGTCAAGCTGTTGAAAAGCGTTGTTTTACCGCAGTTGGGGTTACCTGCCAACGCAATGGTAATTTTGTTCTGCGCCATTTTCTAATCCACCTCCGTAATAATCATATCGGCGTCAGCTTTGCGTAAGCTGAGCTCGTAGTTTCTGACTGTAACTTCGATGGGGTCGCCCAAAGGAGCAACTTTTCTGACATAAATGCTTACGCCTTTGGTAATGCCCATGTCCATGATACGGCGGCGGATAGCGCCTTCGCCGGTGATTTTAACCGCTGTAACGGTTTGACCGGGTTTTGCATCTCTCAATGTTTTCATTTTTGATAATCAGCCTTTCTAAAAAAAAATATAAATTATAAAAATAAATAAAAAATTTAATAATTAAATTTTAATGAACTGTTTTGATTACCGCCGCAGCTTCGGCGGCGGTAAATTGTTGTTTTTTATATTATTTCAAATTGCTGCAACAGGTTTTATACTGCTATACCATGATTTTTTTTGCCATTTCGGAGCTGATGGCAACTCTGGCTTCTTTGACTTTGACGATAACGTTGTCGTTGATTTTTGCGATTACGGTAACGGTTTCGCCGACGGTAAAACCGAGATTGTTTAAAAACCTTTTTGTTTCGTCGCTGCCGCCGATTCTTTTGATGTATCTTGTTTCGGATTCGTTGACCATTGAAAGTGGCATTTTGGTTTCATCTCCTTGTTTTGTGGGATTAGTTTTTGCTAACACATCTGCAAAAAATGTGTTAGCAAAAACTAACGGGATTGAAAAAAAGTAATAAAAAACAGGTTGAATTTGAATGAAATTAAAATAATGAAATTAAAATAATGAAATTAAAATCAATGTTAGTTATTGATAACTTTCGTTAGCACTTGCTAACGATTTGTCAAAAAATAGTGTTAGCTTTTGCTAACACTGTAATATTAACACGCATGGCATAATATGTCAAGTTTTTTTATTGAAAAATTTTTGAAATATTTATTTGGTTTTCGTGTTGATTATAGCAGGTGTTTTTGGCGGTTTTGCATTGTTTTTTTGCCGATTTGCGGCAAAATTGGGCGCATTGGCTATCAATTTGGTAGGAATTGCTGTACCTGGGACTGTTTTGGCTAAACCAATAATTGATTTTTTTCGCCAACGGTGATATTTTTTATTTGGAGAACTTTTGGATTTCGCATACCTTTAATTTTTTGCCGTCAACGGTAAAGCGAACATTAAAGCCGGCAAAATTTACCCCGTAAACTCTTTGCGGCAGATTTTGATAGGACGGTCTGGGATCCTGCTCCAAAACCTTGATTAAAGCCGAAATTTTGTCCTGCGGCAGAGCTTTTTTCAAGTCGTCGGAAATGCTGACGTCAAGCGGCGTATAATCTATGTTTTCCGTAAAGCCGCCTTTGGCGTCCGGGTAAGAATCCACCAATGGTAAATAAGGCTTTATGTCGTAAATGGGCGTGTTATCCATCAAGTCGGCGCCGCTGATATGCAGAACCGCTCCTTGGCGCGTGTTGTATTCAATGCTTTGCAGTTTTACGGCCGAAAGACCGATAGGGTTGGGGCGAAAGGGTGACCTTGTGGCAAAAACGCCTTTTCTGGTGTTGCCGCCCAGCTTGGGCGGGCGGACAGTTGGCTTCCATTTACTGCGGATATTTTCGGAAAACTGCCAAAGCAGCCAGATATGCGAATATTCCTCCAAGCCCCGCAGGGCGTCGTTATTGCGGTATTCCGGCTCAAAAACCACCGTTGCCCGCAGTTCGTCAATCAGACCGCTTTGTCTCGGAATGCCAAATTTGTCGGGAAAGTCTGTGTGTATTCTGGCAATAATTTTCATGATTTATGTTCCTTTTGTTCTGATATATTATTTACATCTATTATATATTGTAAAATATATGTTGTAAACCGTTGTTGCCATCGGCGAGCTGGTTTGCAGTGAAAAAGCGGGGTTTACTTTAATTCTGTCATTTGATAAAATAAAAAGCGGATAGACGGATATATATTTAATGATATATGCGGCGTTTGCAAAAATGGGCAGGAGGCAAAAAATCGATAAAAAAATATATAAATATTAAGAGGTATATGATTTATGAATAATTTGGATTTGATTGAGGATTTACGGGAATGCGGACGGTTGGACTTTGGCGAATGGGGGCAGCTTTTGGCAACCTTCACCGATGAGGACAAGAAATTTGCCGCCGATTTGGCAAGACAGATTGCTTTGGAAAAATTCGGCAATAAAATTTTTATCCGAGGTATTGTTGAATTCAGCAATTACTGCAAAAACGATTGTTATTACTGCGGCATTCGCAAGGGCAATAAAAACTGCCACCGCTACCGTTTGGATAAAGATGAGATTTTGAGCTGCTGCGAGGCGGGGTATGAATACGGTTTTCGAACCTTTGTTTTACAAAGCGGCGAAGACCCTTTTTTCACCGATGAAAAAATGACGGAAATTATTGCCGCCATCAAAACCGCCTATCCCGACTGCGCTGTAACGCTGTCGATTGGGGAAAGAAGCGCCGAGTCTTATCAAAAGCTGTATTATGCAGGCGCCGACCGCTTTTTGCTGCGGCACGAAACGGCTGACCCCGACCATTACGGCAAGCTGCACCCCGAAAACATGAGCTGGCAAAATCGTATGGATTGTTTGAAAGCTTTGAAAAAAATCGGGTATCAAACGGGCTGCGGGTTGATGGTGGGTTCGCCGTACCAAACTCTGGAGGCTTT
>JAHZFN010000006.1:11106-15751 GCA_019421315.1 Peptococcaceae bacterium
TTGATTAAAGATATGATGTTTATTTCGGAGTTTAAGCCCCAGATGATCGGGATCGGACCTTTTCTTCCTCACAAAGATACTCCGATGGGCGGAGAGAAGGCGGGGGATGTTAATCTCAATTTGTTTTTGCTGAGTCTTTGCCGCATTATGCTGCCGAATGTGCTTTTGCCTGCGACAACGGCTTTGGAAACGGCTCAAAAGGACGCCAGGAAGCAGGGCGTTTTGGCAGGCTGCAACGTTGTTATGCCAAACCTTTCACCTTTGGACGTTCGCCGTGATTATATGCTTTACAACAACAAAATTGCCATGGACGAGGGGGCGTATGAAAACCTGCAGTCCTTGCGCCGCAATATGGCAGAAATCGGCTATGAGGTTGTCGTTGACCGAGGCGATTACGGCGGCAGATAAAAGCGCCGCCTGCTTTCGGCAATTACTAAAGCTTTTTGTTTAATAGCAGCCGATATAATTGTAAGTTAAGTATTAATAATAAAATAAATATATAAACAGTTGAAATAATTGTAAACCTGTTTTATTGGCTTTGTTTCAGGAATTGGTTTACAATTATTTTTGTATGCTCTTGCATTTAATGCCGATGATTATGTTGTTTGCAATCGGTTTTGAGAACTATATATATGTTTAACTGGTATTTTGTTTTGGTGTTGAGTGTATTGTAAAAATTTTCGCTGACAGATTGACAAGGGGTTTGGGCTGTGCTATAATGTTTACAGAATTTAGGAAATGAGGTTTACAATTATGGAAAATGCAGTACAAAGTCAAAACAAAACCAGAGATTTGGCATATATCGGGCTGTTTGTTGCCTTGATGGCAATTTGCTCCTGGATTTCAATTCCCACCACGGTGCCTTTTACATTGCAGACATTTGCGGTTTTTGTTGCCGTCGGTCTTTTGGGTGGTAAAAGAGGCACCATTGCCGTTATCGTGTACTTGATTTTGGGTGCGGTCGGTTTGCCTGTTTTTGCGGGCTTTCAGGGCGGCTTCGGCGCCATTTTGGGTACAACCGGCGGCTATTTGATCGGTTTTGTTTTCACGGCGCTTGTTATGTGGGGTATGACCAAGGCTTTTGGTGACGGTACTTTTGTGTTGGCTCTTTCTATGATTTTGGGATTGGCGGTTTGCTACGTTTTTGGTACAATCTGGTTTATGCAGGTGTACACAGATGCCTCCGGTGCCGTTGCTTTGGCAACTGTTTTGGGCTGGTGCGTTGTGCCTTTCATAATTCCCGATTTGATTAAAATCGCAGTTGCTGTTTTGGTTAGCAAAAGACTGAAAAAATACGTCAAATAAGATTAGTCGTTTTAAAATATAATATTATGATTACGAACAAAGAAAATGTGCCCGAATTGGCGATCAGGGCGCACCACGGTCTTTGCACAATGTTTTTTGAAAACAAAGGTTATTCCGACGGTTTCACCGTCAATATGGCGGCAGTTATTGAACGCCTTTCGAAAAATCCGTATGTTGAGATAATGCGGCAGGAAGACATTATCTGCGGCAAATGCCCCAATAATCGGGACGGCGTATGCACGGACACGGCTAAGGTGAACCGTTATGACGCTGCGGTTTTGGAGCTTTGCGGTTTGCGGGCGGGTGACGTTTTGCCCTGGGCAGATTTGCAAAGTCGTATCATCGAAAAAATTATTAAAGAAAAAAAGTTTTCTGCCGTCTGCGGCGATTGCTGCTGGGCGGAAATCTGTCATAAATAAGTTCCTAAGCGGCGAGCCGATGAACTTGCAGTGTTAGATTTTTCAAACATTTATATCTGCTGTTTGAAATCCTTGAAATCCGACATTGCCTGTTTGTCGGCTCGCTGTTGTTTTTACGGTAATTTTAATATATGAATATGCTGAAGATGTCTGACCTCATTGTATTTTGATGTTTTGGCTTTTTTATTGATATTAATCAAAAAGGTGTTGCTATCTCAATTTATATAAATATACCAGTTAAATATAAATATTTACCATGTCAATGTTATTTATTTTGACAGTATAAAATTCTTGATTTTTGGTTATTTGATATTGTTAATTAATGTTGTATAATGAACCTGTTAAAACAAACAAGGAGGTTATCTGCAAATGACAGAAAACAGATATGAATTAAATAAAAACCTGGCTCAAATGCTTAAAGGCGGCGTTATTATGGATGTTACAACTCCGGAACAGGCAAAAATTGCCGAAGCGGCAGGTGCCTGCGCCGTTATGGCTTTGGAAAGAATTCCCGCTGATATCAGAGCTGCGGGCGGTGTTTCCCGCATGAGTGATCCCAAAATGATTAAAGGTATTCAGGACGCCGTTTCCATTCCCGTTATGGCTAAGTGCCGTATCGGTCATTTTGCCGAAGCGCAGATTTTGGAAGCTATCGAAATTGACTATATTGACGAATCGGAGGTTCTTTCTCCCGCCGATGACAAATACCACATTGACAAAACAAAATTCAGCGTGCCTTTTGTCTGCGGTGCCAAAGATTTGGGCGAAGCTCTGCGCCGCATAAACGAAGGTGCGGCAATGATCAGAACCAAAGGCGAACCCGGAACCGGTGACATTGTGCAGGCGGTAAGGCATATGCGCCTTATTCAATCGGAAATCCGCCGCCTTGTTTCTATGGCAGAAGATGAGCTTTTTGATGCGGCAAAGCTTTTGGCTGTGCCTTATGAATTGGTCTTGTATGTTCACAAAAATGGTAAGCTGCCTGTTGTGAATTTTGCCGCAGGCGGCGTGGCAACCCCTGCAGATGCGGCGTTGATGATGCAGCTGGGCGCCGAGGGCGTTTTTGTGGGTTCGGGCATTTTTAAATCGGGTAATCCCGCAAAGAGAGCTGCCGCAATCGTCAAAGCTGTAACCAATTTCCGCGATGCCAAGCTTTTGGCAGAGCTTTCCGAGGATTTGGGAGAGGCCATGGTTGGCATTAACGAACAGGAAATAGAACTTTTGATGGCGGAAAGAGGTAAATGATAATGCAGATAGCAGTTTTGGCTTTGCAGGGAGCTTTTATTGAGCATGAACGCATTTTGGCAAAATTGGGATTTTCTGCTGTGGAGCTGCGCCAAAAAAGCGATTTGCAGAAGCAATATGACGGCATTATTCTGCCGGGCGGCGAAAGCACCGTTCAGGGAAAACTGCTCCGTGAGCTGGATATGTTTGATGATATAAAAAGGCAGATTGAGGACGGTTTACCGGTATTCGGTACTTGCGCCGGTATGATATTACTGGCAAAAGAAGTTGTCAACGATAAACGGCGGCATTTGGCAACGATGGATATAACCGTGCGCCGCAACGCCTACGGCAGACAGCTTGGCAGCTTTTATGAAAAATGTTCTTTCAAAGGCTTGGGCGAAATTCCCATGACCTTTATCCGTGCGCCCTATATTGAGGCTGTCGGCGGCGGCGTTGAGGTTTTGGCGGAATGTGACGGCAATATTGTGGCGGCGCGCCAAGGCAATCAGCTGGTTGCTTCCTTTCATCCTGAGCTGAATGATGATTTGTCATTGCACCGTTACTTTGTGGAAATGGTGGAAAAGCAAACTCAATTTCTGAAAGCGGCTTCCGCTTGATTTTGAACTGATTATAACAAAACATACAAACGCAATGTTGTTTGATTTCTCCTCAAATTTAACAAAAAATATGCGATAACCGCAGCGAAATTGTTGCTTTGGTTGTTGCATATTTTTTTGTTTCATCGGCTTTGCGGACACACTTCTCGTCGGTATGTCGAGACATAAATTTTCGTGAGCTTTGGTGCAGGTTTACTTCCTGAATTATGTTATATTTTATTTTTTTGATGTGAAATCTCCAACCGAACGCTATTGTTCTTGTTTGGCTGTCCGAACTCTACTATACGTTGATTGCGGGCTGCGGAGAATTGCGGTATAATGCCTTTAGAACAAAACAGAAATGCGCGAAGTGTTTTGGCTGATTTTTTTACAAAGAGGAAAGGCGGTTGCTTGTGTGGGCTGCCTTTGCTTTTTTATATAGCATTTTGACCTGCGAAAAATTTACAAAATTTACAGTCAATTAATAAATTTTCGGTAAAATAACCTTATAATTCTCGTTATCCGTCTGCGGCGGTAAATTTTTTCAGATTGGTGTTGTTTAAGAACAAAATATATATTAAAATATTATTTATGGGAGATTATTGGGTAATGTGCTGTGTATAATTAATTTATTTAAAAATTTTTGCGGTAAAAAAACAGAGAAAAGGAGTAATTTTTATATGAAGTTTATGCATCTTGCCGATTTGCACATCGGCAAAAGGGTTAATGAATTTTCGATGATTGAAGACCAGGAATATATCTTGCGGCAAATTCTGCAAATTGCCCAAAATGAGCAAGTAGACGGCGTTTTGATTGCAGGCGATGTTTACGACCGAGCAATACCGCCTGCCGACGCCGTGCGGCTTTTTGACCGTTTTTTGACGGCTTTGGCAAGGCTTCAAATTGCGGTTTTTGTCATCAGCGGCAACCACGATTCGGCAGAAAGAATTGCTTTCGGTTCACAGCTGATGAACGCCTGCGGTGTTTATTTTTCACCTGTTTTTGACGGAACTGTACAACCTGTTTCCGTGCGTGATCAATACGGTGAAATTGATGTTTATCTGCTGCCGTTTTTGAAGCCTGTGTATGTGCGGCCTC
>JAHZFN010000061.1:0-998 GCA_019421315.1 Peptococcaceae bacterium
GGGCATGGCTTTTCTGGTCAGCGTTGTGAAAACAATTTCGCCCCATGTTCCGTCGGGCAGGTTTTCCCCTGTTTGCGGATCGATGATTTCAAAATACAAATCTGCCTCACGCAGATGGTAACCTTGCAAAGCCAGACAGCTGACGCCGCCGCCCAGTCCTGTTTCCGTCAAACCGTAATGCTCAAAAACCTTTGTGTTGAAGGTTTTTGTTAAGCGTTGGAGCAGACTTTCCGCCAAAAAATCGGTGGAAAGCAGGATTGATTTCAGATTAATCCGCATTTGATTTTGTTTTGCTAAGCAAGCAAGTGCCAGCATATGTTCCGGGTTGGCAACGACAGCGTTAATATTGTTATCTGCCATATACTGCAGGGTTTCGGCAAAATTCTGCGGCACCCCAAAGCGGTGCGGTACAGCACCGAACCGTTCCAAGCCTTTTGCCAACAAATCCCCGACACAGCCGGGAGTTTTGGCAGGCAGCAGTATCAAAACATTATCGCCTTTTTCGGTTAAGGTTTGCATGCCGTTGTCGAAAAAATCAACTGTCAGCTCCTGGTCGTCTGCCGTGAAATAAATTCTTTTCGGCTTGTCCGTTGTGCCTGATGTGTGCAGTGTAACAATGCGGAAAATCTCTTCCTGCGGAACGCAAACCAGCTTTGTGCCTTGTTTCTGAATATCAGCCGCTGTGGTGAAAGGCAGGTCGGTAAAGGTTTGCCAATCATTAACGGGCAACTTGCTGTCGGCAAAAAGCTTTTTGTAAAAAGCTGAATTTGCCGCTGCGTAATTTACGGTTTCGTTGATTTTTTGCAGTTGATAATTCCGCAAATTTTCTTGTGTTAGTTGGAAAACACCGATTTTTTCGGCAATCCATTTTTCCAAAGTTGTAATTTCCATAGGCTGTAAATAATAATTCTTTTTGTTTTTTTATTTTGTCTTTTATCTTCTATCTTTTATCTTCTATCTTTTATCTTCTATCTTTTATCTTCTATCTTTTATCTTCT
>JAHZFN010000061.1:1098-2930 GCA_019421315.1 Peptococcaceae bacterium
ATCTTCTATCTTCTATCTTTTATCTTCTATCTTCTATCTTCTGCCGCCGTAAAGCAGTCTGCCGTTTTGGTCGGTCAGATTGTAAACGCAGAAAGGTATCAGCTTGGCTTCGGGAGTGGCAATGTATAAGCGGCATTTCTGCGTCCTTAAAACATCGAAATTCCAAACGTCCTGAAAAGCCTCGCAGGTTATTGTAAAGCCGCGGTTATCCAGATTTTTTATGAATAAATCCCAGCTGTCAAAATCGGAATTATCCAAAATTCGTTCTTTGGACGCCGAAAAGCGTTTGGCAATGAAATTTCTGGCGTGGGTTATGGCATCATCCTTGCTGCAGCAACAGCTGTTTCTGGTTGATGTGATTGGGACAATTTCGTTGTCCGGCATGATGACAAAATTGCCGTGGAAGGAGCAGAAGCAATCGCCTGAAACCAACGGCAAAAAGCTTTCCGCTTTGAAACGGTTGTCGGTTTGTTCTTGGATTGCTCTGATAATCTGCGGCATGGTAATTCGCATTTTGTCCGTGGGCGCTTGGGGAAAACGACCGAAATAGCTGACAGGCTGCAGGCTGACACCGCGGACTTCGGGAATCATCTTCAAGCCCAAATCAATAATTTTGCCAATATTATTATAATTGACATCGGGGACAACGGTTACCACCAACACCACGCCGATACCGGCAGCGGCGCAGTTGTGGATGGCACGGGTCTTGATATCAAGCAGTTTTTCACCGCGGATTTTTTGGTTGATTATATCGTCTGTTCCGTCAAATTGCAAATAAGCGCAGTCCAAACCTGCCTTTGCCAGAGTTTTGGCATATTCAGGATCTTGTCCCAATTTTTTACCGTTGGTATTCAGCTGGATGTACTGAAAGCCTTTGGCTTTGCCCATGGCAATAATTTGCGGCAAATCCTCCCGCATGGTGGGTTCACCGCCGGAAAGTTGTATGTTATACGGGTTTTCTCGGTTTTTGGCGATGAGAGAATCGTAAATTTTTTCGATGTTTTCGATGGATATATCGGGATTTTTCGGTGTTTCGCCGCTTGAGGCAAAGCAAAATTCGCAGTGTTGGTTGCAGCGTTCCGTCAAATTAATCAAAACGCAGCAAATTTCCTGTTTGTGCTGTTCGCAAATTCCGCAGTCGTAAGGACATCCAAAATCGCTCTTGGTGTCGGCAAAGCGGGGTTTGTCGTTTTGTTCGTTTTGCCGCCATGTTTTAAAATTAGGCTTGCCCTGCCAAATCAAGGTTCGGAAAAAGCCATGCTTGGGACATTTCTTTTCCAGGTATACATTTTTGCCTCTGGCAACTTTTGCCGCAGGAATTCTCTCCAGACAGACGGGGCAAAGGCTGGCTGTTTCTTCCAAAATTTCCTTGGGAGCGGCTTTGGCAATGATTTTTTTTGTTGCTTTTATCATAGTTTTCTCCGATATATCTTTTAATCATATATTCGCATATATTCTTTATTTTTCTTCCAGATATTCCTCAACTTCGTTGACTTTGGTGGCAACCAAATCCTCGGAGAGGTAATATTCGCCGCATTTGGGGCAGCGTAGAATTCTGGTGGGAAAAGTGCTTTTCAGGTAGGTCATTGTAACTTTTGCCAACTCCAGTTCTTCGTCGCACATGGCACAGCGGATGTGTTCGTCGTTGGTGATTACAATGTTGTTGTATTTTTTTTGCCGCATGATAAATCTCCTTGTCGGGATTATTTATTCAGGTTTGTGTGGTTGCAGATGTATATTTTTAATCTTCGTTGATTTGCAGACGGTGACAGTAAGCATTGTAAACTTGATAATAGCCGTTTTCTGCCGTATATTCCACCCAGTAAGTAACA
>JAHZFN010000062.1:0-7700 GCA_019421315.1 Peptococcaceae bacterium
AAGGAAAAATCAATAACTTTGGTTATATTTTATTAATTTTAGGCAAAATTTCTTTCAAAGCTTTGCCTCGGTGGCTGATTTTGTTTTTTTCTGCCATTGTCAGCTCCGCCATGGTTTTGTTTAAACCGTCCACAATAAAAAGCGGATCGTAGCCGAAGCCATCTTCGCCTTTGGGTTCCAAGGCAATTCTGCCCTCGCAGGCACCGACTGCGTGATCTTCTCTGCCATCGGGCGCAACCAAAGCAATGCAGCACATAAAACGTGCCGTTCTTTTTGCAGCGGGTACAGCCGCCATCGCCCGCAGCAGCTTGGCATTGTTGGCAGCGTCATCATGCTCTTCGCCGGCATAACGAGCCGAACGCACACCGGGCGCACCGTCCAAAGCATCAACTGCCAACCCTGAATCATCCGCCAAAGTCAAAAGCCCCGTTTGTTTTGCCGCCGCCCTCGCTTTGATCAATGCATTACCCAGAAAATCGGGCGCATCCTCCGCAGGAATGACAATATCCGGAAAATCACGCAGGGATTTTACAACCCAGCCTTTGCTTTGAGGCTGCTCGTCCAACATTTTCTGCAATTCCTTAACTTTATTTCCGTTGCCCGTTGCCAACAAAATTTCCATAGATCTTCTGCCTTTCTTCTTATTATTATCTATTTTTATGCATATGTTTACAGAACAAAATTTTGCAAATCGTAAAGCTCGCATATTCCCTTTTCTGCCAAATCCAAAAGCTCGTTCAGCTGCTGCCTGCTGAAGCTTTCTCTTTCCGCTGTGCCTTGAATTTCGATTATATGACATTCGTCTTTAGAGCTTTTTCTGATGAGAATTACATTCATATCCACGTCCGCCGTACAATCCTCTTTATAGCACAAATCCAAGCAAGGATCGCCGTTCACGATGCCGACGCTGACCGCCGCCACCTGCCCGCGCAGAGGCAGTTTATCGGCAAAATTGGCAGCAAGCATACCGTTTTTCTGCATATACTTCAAAGCTTCCACAACGGCAACATAAGCCCCTGTTATTGAGGCTGTTCTGGTGCCGCCGTCCGCCTGCATAACGTCGCAGTCCACCTTGATTGTGTAAGGTCCCAAATTGGGCAAATCCACAGCGGCGCGCAGGCTCCTGCCGATAAGACGCTGGATTTCCTGGCTTCTGCCGTTCACCTTGCCTATGGGGCGGCTGTTTCTGGTTTGGGTTGCTCTGGGCAGCATGGAGTATTCAGCCGTCAGCCAACCGCCCTCGCCCTCCTCCATAAAACCCGGCGTTCCCTGCTCCACAGTGGCAGTGCAGATAACTTTTGTATTGCCGCAGCAAATCAAGGCGGAGCCTTCGGCATAAGGCATAAAGCCTTTTTCAATGCTAACAGGACGCATTTCGTTTTCTTTTCTGATATTGCAGTCATCCAATCTCATATTTTCACTCTCCGTTTTTTAAGCTGCTATTTTTTGTTTCTTCATAATTATATTATAGCGTATATTGAAAAATTCAACAACAGGTATTTGCATTTGCAAATATTTTTTAACAGCATAATACAAATATATCCGCAAAATTTCTGTTATATATCTTTTATATCAAAAAAAATCCGCCCGCAAGGACGGATTTTTGTTAATAAATTCGATTGACTATTTAATATCTTCTTCGGAAAGCACGCAAATGTTTTTTTCCTGCAAAACTTTAATTGCGGAATCCGTATCAATAACACGAAAAACGGTAACAACCTTACTGTCGTTTTGCGCAAAGAAAACATAGAGATATTCAATGTTAATGTTGTTGTCTTCAAAAATTTTCAAGGTTCTTGCCATTGCGCCAACTTCATCATCGAAAGCAACGGCAATAACGTCGTTTTGGGAAACTGCAAAGCCTGCATCGGACAAAGCCGCCATAGCCTTGGCGTTATCGTCCACAATCAAGCGGAGAATACCGAAATCGGAGGTATCAGCCATGGACATGGCTCTGAGATTCACACCTGAGTTTGCCAAAATTTCTGTAACGTTTGCCAAACGACCTTGTTTGTTTTCCAAAAAAACGGAAATTTGTTTAATAAACATTAAGAACACCGCCTTCATATCAGATGGTTTTAATTATTTTAAACCACTTTATTTTCAATTTGATTTTCATAAATATTACATAATTATATTATATCCGAATTTTCTGCGGACTGCAAGGATTTTCTGCAAAAAGCTCTATGCCCATTCGGAATAATTAATAAGTTACTTGAGTTCTGTTATCTGTAACCAGCTTGTTTTTGCCCTGGCTGCGGGGCAGAGATTTCGGTTCAACCAACGTTACTTTGGCGGCAATACCGATAACACTCTTCAATTCTGCGGTAATTTCATCACGCAGTTTTTCCAGACCTTTGATTTCGTCAGTGGTTTCGTTGACTTCCACTTGAATTTCCAAAGTATCCAATGTACCTTTGCGGTCAACGATCATATGGAAGAAAGGCGCTGTTTTGCCAAGATTGATCAGAACGCTTTCAACCTGGCTGGGGAATACGTTGACGCCGCGGATAATCATCATATCGTCGCTTCTGCCCACAATCTTGTCCATACGAGCCATTGTTCTGCCGCATTCACATTTATCAATCATAATTCGGGAAAGATCACGGGTGCGGTAACGCAAAACCGGCATACCTGTTTTGTTAATTGTTGTGAAAACAATTTCGCCCATGCTGCCGGGAGGCAGTACTTCGCCTGTTTTGGGGTTAATAACTTCAATTATGAAATTGTCTTCCCAAATATGAATACCGTTATGATATTCGCAGTCGCCGCCGACGCCCGGACCGCAGATTTCGGTCAAGCCGTAAATATCGTGAGCATGGATACCAAGTCGTTCTTCCAAGGTCTGGCGCATTTCCTCCGTCCAGGGTTCGGCGCCGAAAACACCGTGCTTAAGAGGAATATCTTCCGGTTTCATGCCTTCGTCCATCAAAACTTCGGACAAATATAAAGCGTAGGAAGGTGTACAGCAGAGAGTTGTCATGCCCAAATCCTTCATCAGCATAAGCTGTTTTTGGGTGTTGCCGCTGGAGGTGGGCAGAACGTTACAGCCAACCTTGGTTGCGCCGTCATGCAGTCCCAAACCGCCTGTGAACAGAGAATAACCATAGCTTACCTGAGCCTTGTCTTGATCTGTAACGCCGTACATTGTCAAGCAACGGGCAACACATTCGGACCACATTTCCAGGTCTTCACGGGTATACATGGCAACAATGGGTTTGCCTGTTGTGCCGCTGGAGGCGTGATAACGCACAATGTCCTTGTCATCCGCCGCCTGCAAACCGTTGGGATATTCATCACGCAAGTCGGTTTTGACGGTGAAAGGCACCTTTGCCAAATCGTCCAAAGTTTTAATATCTTCCGGCAGCAAACCGATTTCATCGAATTTTCTTTTATAGAAAGGAACTCTTTCGTAGCAATATTTAACAGTTTTTTGCAATCTTTCCAATTGAAGGGCGTGCAGCTCTTCTCTGTCCATTGTTTCTATTTTCTCGTTCCAGTACATTGAATTTACCTCCAAAAATAAGTTCATTTACCATCATAATTCCTTGTTAAAAACCGTGCTTCTGCAATTTTTTCCGATTGAATGCCACGCTATATTTTTTTGATGCGATACCGTCAAGCCGTTTCCGTAATACCTTTTTTAATACATATTTACCGTTTTACCGCCATACTGCCGAATTTTATGTTTTAATTCAGCTTAACCTCCCAATTTAAACAAACCGCCTTTTGCTTTACACCGAACAATACCGTCAAATGCTGCGGCTTATGCTTTAATACCACAATACAGTTTGGGGTTATGCCGTTCTGCCGAAACTGAATTAAATTTTGATTTTTTCTGCGGATTTTTATTGTTCATTATCACGCCCTTGTTTGCTAAAAGCACGCTCTGCGGCCGCTCAAACAATCGGCAAATAAAAAACGCCCCAACCAAAAGTTGGGACGAAATAAATCCGTGGTACCACCCAAGTTAGCCGAAAGACGACTCACTCATTACAAGTAAAAAGCAACTGCAACAAAAAAAAGTTTCCGCCTTAGGACGAAAACCACCTGAGACAAAGTACGGAGCAATTACTCGATACTCGTTTCTTATAACGGAGAAAAACCGGGACGGACTACTGTAATTTTCACCCGACCGACTCAAGAGGGAACTTCGTTTAATCTCACCTGAGGACGCTTCCAGTCTACGGCGCCCAATCCCTGACAGGCTGATAATTAAATTACTTTTCTCTGTCAACGTCTGATATCAATCTATTACGCATTATAGCACAGGGCTTTGGCATTTGCAATACTTTTCACGAAAAAACCACATATTGGCTTTTTCGTTTATATAGAGCCGCAAAAAACAATGTTTTAGCAAGAATTATTACTGTACGTTAAAAAAAACGGCAAAAATTCCCTAAAAAAAACTAAAATGAAACACATAAAAATTTAAGCAAAACACATAATAGAAATGAATTTAAATTCAAGGAGGAAATTTTAAAATGGCAAAAAATAAAAATCAAAACAGAAGCGAAAACCGCACAGAAAACAAAACAGACACCAAAGCAGAAAACAGAACTTCCAACAGAAGTGAAAACCGTGCGGAAAACCGCTGCGACTAATTAAAATCCTGAACAAGGGGCGGCTTTTGCCGCCCCTTACATACTTTTCACTCTTTTAATTTTGCGACGGATTAAATTTTTTGATACTCAACAGTCCACACCCCGCCGTGTGTTTCACACAAAAAGCCAAAATCAAAATTAATTGACTTTGGCTGTATTTTTCTTAACTTAATATTTAGTTTTCATAATTTATATTGAGCTTAAATCTTGACAAAGCTTATCTATCATATAAATTATTCTGCAAATTAAGCGTGTTCCGCTTCGTATAATCTGGCTTGTTCAGTCAAAATTTTGCGGTAATGCTTAACTTCGGAGCCGAATTGATTGCCTTTGTTGTTTCTCAAATTAAACACGGGAGCATTGCAATCAACCATAGCCTGGATATATTTTTCAACATCTTCTTCAGGCACTGCAATATGCCCGATATAAAGGTTGTCGTTCATCCAAGCGGAAAGCTTTTCTTCGCTTACGGCAATCAAGCCGTAGTTATCAAATCTGTCTAAATTATTTACATCATCGCTGCCGGGTCTTGCTTTCAGTTCCAAAAATACCGCAAGCATGGCAGCCAAGGATCTTCTGATACCGGAATTGGCTGTGTTGCTGTCTACCATATCACGGGTAAATCTGCTGTTTTCACCCATAAAAATTATTTCCAAATCGCCGGTTTTTCCCAAACCGAGACCAAGCTGTCTGCCGTTGTAAAAAGCGGCATAAATACCGGGCTGAGAAGATATATTTTCCAGTTCTGCCCGAGAAATATCTGCCAATTTGGTTGCATTAGCTTTGAGATTATCTGTCATTTGGCGACAAACATCCCAAAGTACATTCACATTTTCAATCATAAGGATTCCCCCTTTTTCTCGATCCTATTTTCATATGTATGTAATCCATCCAATGAAAATCAAAATAAATATTAACCGCCGTATACCTCAGGCTTCAAAACGCCCAAAAACGGCAAATCGCGGTATCTTTCGTTGTAGTCAAGTCCATAGCCGACAACAAAACTGTCAGGAATTGAAAAACCGATAAAATCGCCCTGCATTTTGACAGTTCGTCTGGCAGGTTTATCCAAAAAAGAACAAAGCTTGATGCTTTGGGGTTCTCTTTCCCACAATTTTTCAATAACGCATTTCAATGTATTGCCGGTATCAATAATGTCCTCAATAATAAGAACGTTTTTACCTGTAATATCTTCGGAAAGATCATTTTTAAATACAATATTACCTGTTGTCATTGTGCCGTTATAGCTGGACACACGCAAAAAGTCCAAAACGGTTTTGGTTTGCATTTTTCTGATTAAATCCGCCGTAAAAACCAGGCTGCCTTTCAAAACGCAAACAGCAATAACCTCTTCCACACCGACGTTTTCATAATATCTGTCAATTTCCGCCGCCAAAGAAGTGAGCCTTACCTCAATATCTTCTTCGCTCAGCAGAACGGTAACATCATCGTTCATTAAATTACCTCCCTATATCCTTATGTTTTTAATTCTTTACAGAAAGGCAAATCCCTGCTTAAAAAAGAAAATAGGTAAAAAAATAGCGAATTTTTTCTTGATAAATGTCATAATTCTTACAAACTGAGGATCTGACAAAGCAAAGGAGCCTTAATCATGAAAATGCATTTTTTGCCAAAGCAAAAAAACACCCGTATTATTTTAGCGGCAATACTCGTTTTGATTATCGTTGCCGCAGTAGTTTTTAAATTTTTGCCCTTCGGCATGAACCAAGGTAACCCCACAGAAACAGCGGAAACTGCCATTGAAAATCTAAAAAACACACCCGCTTTGAGCTTCCGCACGGTCAGCACTTTGACAGTTGCCGAGCAAAGCCGCGAATACGGCAACATCAACGGCGAACTTCTGCAAAACGGCGACTTCCATATCAAGGGCAGCATTTTAGGCAGTCAAATCGACCTTTATCAAATTGACAGCACAACTTATCGTCTGGACAATGTTACAGCTAACTGGCAAAAAACAACTGAAAATGCGGCTTTTTACCAAACCGCCCTTTTCAACGAAACAAACCCATTGGAGCAATTTAACATAACCGATATGGGAGATGTGCAAAAAACCCAGGGTGATGAAAAAGACCTTTTCGGCTATACCTTTACGCCGACTCTTGGCAAAAACTCAACAAGCCGTTATTTTACAAATATTACATACACAATTTATTGCAGCCGTCAAGGCGAATTGAAAAAAGCTGTTGTTACAGGTGATTTGACCAACAATTCCGTCAGCGGCAAACTGCATATTCTAACGGTATTCAACCGTCTTGATGATAAATACCAAATTACGCCGCCCATCATTGAATGACAATCCGCCTGATTTATTCATACCCCTCGGCAGTCAAATTCGGGAATAAAGCTTTCATCGGCGGCTTCGAAGCTTTGCACAAAGGCGTTTTCCACACCCAGCTCAACGGCATAATCCACCAACTCGTCATATTCCCATTGATATATTTTTCGGTCGATTTCGGGGTACTCCGACAAATCGCCGAAGGGAGTATACTGCGCCATCAGGCTTAAATAAACGCTGTCACCGTATTTTTCATAAAGGTATTTAACTGTATTTTTGCTGTCCTCCAAACAATTCGGCAAAAGCAAGTGCCGAACCAAACAGCCCTTTGTCATAATACCGTTATCGTCGAAATATACCTGCGGCTGCTGCCTGTGCATTTCTGCCAAAGCCGCCGATGCCACAACAAAATAATCTGCCGCCTTGGAATATCTTGCGGCAATTTCAGAGGAAACATATTTAAAATCCGGCAGATAAATATCAACCAAACCTGCCAGAATTTTCAAGGCTTCAACGCTCTCATAAGCAGAGGAATTCCAAAGAATGGGGATTTTCAGACCATTGGCTTTAGCATTTTTTATAGCTTCGGCAACAGAGTTTACATAGTGACTTGCCGTTACCAGGTTGATGTTCAAAGCACCCCTTTGCTGCTGTTCCAAGAAAATTTCCGTCAGGCGGTCGGCGGTGATAACCTTGCCCGCCTTACCGCGGGAAATATTTTGGTTTTGGCAAAAAACACAGCGCAGATTACAGCCTGAGAAAAATACCGTTCCGGAGCCTGCTTCGCCTGAAATGCACGG
>JAHZFN010000062.1:7710-8136 GCA_019421315.1 Peptococcaceae bacterium
CAATTTATGTTCAATGCCAAGTTCAATATCAAGTTCAATATGCCGCAAACAAAAAACGAGTTGCCTAAACTCGTTTTTTGCGATTCCGTCCATTGCGGAAAATAAATTCTAATCAAGTCTTTAATATATTATTGAAATATATTATTGAACATCCTGATATTGTTCGTAAATTTGAGTGATTGCGCCGTCTTCCGCAACATAGCTGATCAACAAATTGCCGCTTTCGATGCGGGACTGCAAATCGGCAAGACTGCTTTCCGCAAACTCAAAATTATCACCCAAAAGGGAAATCGTTAAATTATCGGACAAAGGTACAGCCGTTTGCTCCTCTGTTTCGTTCCAAATCATATAACCCATGGAAAAATCAGGGGTTATGCCTGCCGCCTGCATTTTGGCAACGGTATCTTGATCGTCTTCCGTTACCAT
>JAHZFN010000063.1:0-5342 GCA_019421315.1 Peptococcaceae bacterium
TTACGGAGCTGAAAAACACGCCGGAAAAGGAAGGTATTGAAACGGAGCTTATCCATGTGGGACACAAAGATATCCGCGGCTGCATTGCCTGTAGAAAATGTGCGCAAACAGGCAAATGCGTATTTGATGATGTTGTAAACGAGGTCGCGCCAAAGCTTGCCGAAGCTGACGCCTTTATTAACGGCGCTCCCGTTTATTATGCTTCACCTGCCGGCGGCGCAATCGCTTTTTTTGACAGACTGTTTTTCAGTACAATGAATATTGTCAAAACGATGAAGGTCGGTGCAGCGGTTGTTACCTGCCGTCGAGGCGGCAACACATCCTCCTTTGATGTGCTGAACAAATATTTTTCAATCAATTCCATGCCAATCGCTTCCAGTCAGTATTGGAATATGGTTTACGGTGGTCAGGCGGAGGAGGTTTGGCTTGATAAAGAGGGCTTGCAGACTATGAGAACTCTCGGACGCAATATTGCATTTATGGTAAAAAGTATTGCTCTCGGCAAAGAAAAGTATGGTTTGCCCGAAAAAGAACAAAATACATTTACAAATTTTCATCATTAAACCTATAGTAAAGTTAAATGATTACAATTAAATAATAATAAAAACAACAACTGCAAAATAAGATAATCAAAAAATTAAGAACAATTTCAAAGGAGAAATGATTATGAATAACTTTGTATTTGAAAACTCTTCAAAAGTATATTTCGGCGAAGGCTGTGTAAAAGAGTATTTGGCAAATATTGTTTCAGCATACGGCAATACGGTTATGTTTTGCTACGGCGGCGGTTCTGTCAAGAAAAACGGCATTTATGACGAAATCATGGCTGTTTTGGAAAACGCAAACAAAACCGTTGTCGAATTTGGCGGCATTCCCTCCAATCCCACTTATGCCAAAACGCCGGAGGGCATTAAAACAGCAAAAGAAAGCAATGCGGATTTGATTCTGGCTGTGGATGGCGTTGATAAGAGGCAGATAAACGCCGCAGATCAAAAGCAGGGAAGAACCTGAAATCCCAGGCAGAACTTGGCGGTAATTGCCTAAGCGCCGGAAACAGCCAGGTATAAGGATATGCTGTGGAAATCAACAGCGGCTGCTCCCACGCCGTTCAATCGGAGCAGTGTTAAGCCCGCAACGATGACAAAGCCGATAAGGGTCAGCGTCAGATAAGAATATTTACCTTCAGCCGTGCCGCCATTTCGTTAAAGGAATCGCAAACGATCAAAAATTCGTCGCTGCGGGTGTAGTCTATTCTGTAATTCAGGTTGCCGCTATCGATTTGCCGCACGCCCTCGGTCAGTATATCCAGAGACGCTTTGATTTTGCGGAAAACAGATTTAATCAAAAAGCTGTTTGTGAAGAGGATTGACAGTATTACGGCGATAGTAAGCGCCACGCAGGACACAGCCGCCGCCACCTTTAGCGCTGCTGAGGAGTCTGCTTTCTGCGTCCCCAGTATATATATGCTGTAAGTTCTGTTTTGAATTTTTTCTGTCGATTTGTAAACTGCCATGGTATCCGTTGCGGCGATGGCTTGGCTGCCGCCCAAAAGATCAGCCGCTTGCATGAGGTCGTTATCGGTTTCTGTTTTTTTGCCGTAGGTGTAAACTGTGCTGCCGCCCTCTTGAATTTCCGGGCGCAGGGAGGCTGAATCAAGCAGGTTCTGCAAATTTTTCTCGCTTTTTCGGTCAAAGCCGTCCTGCAGGCAGTGTTCTGCCATTTCTGCGGCGCCTTGGCTGACAAAATCAAACTGGTCGCTTTCCGCAAAGCTGACGGCTGAGCCGTGCTTTAAAACCTCAAACATAAGCCATGCGCAGCTGCTGCCTACCAAAACGGCAATCAGCACCGATATAATAATCATCATTAAGTTTGAAATGAACAATCTTCTTTTGATAGTCAAAGGACTTCACCTCTTTGGTGTTGCCGCCGCTTTGGGGCAGGGTAGCGGTTTGCGTAAAATTTTTGTGATGGCGTTCTTTATTAAAATTATTATATCATATGACCACCGAAAAGATATAAACAAAAGATAGCTTCCAATAAATCTCGCTATATCATAAAGTTTTGCCGCTGTTTTGGACAAAACAGCGGCTTTAATGCGGAAAGCCGTATTGGTTTCGGGTACAAAAAAAGAACCTCGCAAGAGGTTCTTTTTTTTGTTTAAACAAAACTTAGTTTGTCTGTTTTAAAGATTATTATTGAGCGTCAGCTGTAGGAGCTTCTTCTTCAGGAGCGTCTGTTGTTTTTTCAGCGTCAGCGTCAGGAGTAGCTTCTTCTTCAGTAGGAGCTGCAGGTTCTACTGCAGTTGTATCTTCTGTAGCAGCAGCATCGTCAGTTGCAGCTTCGTCAGCAGAACCGCAGCCGAACATAGCGAAACACATAGCCAGAGCCATTAATAATACCAATAATCTTTTTTTCATTTTAAATTTCCTCCTTAGATTATGTACCGTTTAAAAAACAGATACTATTTGTTGGATGATTAATTGTTTTTATTTTCCAACACCATCTTAAGGTATAATACCACAACCAAACCAAGATTTCAATAGTATATTTAAGCCGTATGTTGGTTTAATCGGTTGTTTTTGCTGTGTTTTCTTTGAAAACTATATGTTTATAATATTTTTCTTTGATTATTGCTTAATATCTTGATTTTTCTATGTTTTTCAAAATAGAGCATTAATAAATTTTATTTAATTAAGGTATATTTATATAAGGAAATTGCAAATTTTGTCAAAGAAAATCAATCTCTTTTTTAATCAGATGATATATGTCAAATTTTGTTGTTTTTCTAGAAAAATCTCCGTTTTTCTCCTGTTTTTGTTGTTATACACTGTTTGGGGTGCAGTTCTGAAAAAATGGCAAAAAAATCCCGTACTTTTGGTTTTTTTCGGAAAAAGTACGGGATAATCATATTTAATCAGATAATCTGTTTAAGGAACGGATTATTAAAAGTAAATGTTTATTTTTGTTTGATTGTAACGGTTTTTGTGGCTTCCGTCCAATCAACTGTGGCGCTCAGCTGTTCGCTGATGTAGCGAACGGGAACGAATGTTGTGTCGTTGCGGAGAGAAGGCGTACCGTAGTTTTCGTTGCCTGCCTTGATCTGTTTACCCAAGGTCATGGTCAATGTTTTGTTGTTCAGTGTGATTGTGATCAGTTGGTTTTTGCCGTTGTAATCAACGGTGGCACCCAAGGCTTCGGAGATGGCACGAATCGGCACCATTGTTCTTTGGGCAGAATTATCAAAGTACGGAGCCGCCAAAAGGGTTTTTGTTGCATTGTTTACCGTGTAGTAGACACTGCCGATTTTAAGAACGATAGTTTTCTTTGTAGTATTATTGTTGTTATTGTTGCCGTTATTATTGTTATTGCCGTTGTTGTTCTTGTTGTTATCACTGCTTCTTTTGACGGTTACATAATATTTTGTTGTGTCATCGTCGCCGGTTACGGCAATGGTTATGCGTGTGCTGCTGCTGCTGTTCAGATCAATTCTGTCTGATGTGTAACCGCTTTTAACTCGGCTGCCGTCAACCTTGATGGTGCTGGCGCTGTCTCTGGCGGTTGGCGTGATGGTTACATAGGTTGCACTTTTGGGAACCGTAACCGTGTAGTCGGTTTTGGTGCGGCTGAAAGACGGAGAAAGAGAAACGGTGGAACCGTTGGCTTTGACAACAAGATCCGAAAGCTGAGAATCCGTTGAGCTTGAGGAAGAATCTCCGAAAGAGAATTTGTAATCTTTGTATTTATCGCAGTCGGGGGAATAAGCTCTGATTGTAAAGGATTTTACTTTGGACTCGATTGAGATAGCGGAAGTGTAGGCGTTGTCGTCCAGTTCCTTAACCGTTGTGCCGTAGATTAAATAAGCCACGGATTTTGTGTCTTCAGGCTGCCAGTTTACGGCAAAGTATTTGTCGGAGCTGCTGATGTCAACGGTGTAGGAATAGGTTGTGCCGCTGAAGGTTCTGTTCAAAGAAGCCTTGGAAAGGCTGCCGCTGGTTCTGCCGGATTTAACTTGAACAGAGTCGATTTTGTAGTTGCTGCCTGTTGTTTTGTTGGAACGGTAAACATACAGATAATAGGTTTCGCTGTCGGAACCGTCGGCAGAAGTAACTTTGACACGGATTGTGTTGGAGCCTGTGTCCAGGTCAACGGTTTCTGTGTTGCCGCTGCTTACTCTGTAACCGTTAACTGTGATTTCGGCGCCGGAGCTTTTGGCGGTCGGTGTGATTTTGATTGTGTCGTCATCTTTGGTAACTGCCAAATAATAGTCCTTGCTGTCCGATGTGAAAGAAGGCATTAAGCTTCTGGTGATGTTGCCGGTTTTGACAACCAGTTTGCTGAGAGCAGTTTGATTGTCGCTGCTGGAGCTGGAGCGGGTAACGTTAATGGTATAGTTTTTGATAACACTGCCGTCTGTGGACATAACATGGGCATAGTATTTAACGGTTCTGCCTCTGTCCAATGTGTCCGTTGTCAAGTCGGCAGAGCCTGCTTTGGCAGAAGAAAAATCGCTTTCAACGGCGGTTGCCGTTTTGTTGATCAAAACCTTGGCAGTGCTGTCTTTGGCTGTTGCTGTGATTTTTGTGGAACTGTAATTGTAAGGAACCTTAACGGTATAGGAAGATCCGGAACTGCTGACTGTGCCGCGGGTGGTGCTTACGGATTTCAAAGAAGCATCATTTGCGGCAATGGTGGATTTATTGATTGTCAGGGTGTATTTGGCGGGCGTATCGGCGCCTTCATACGGGTATACATAAAAAGTAACCGTCATGGTAGTGCTGTTGCCCAAATCAATGGTGCCGTCTTCGGCGATGTCGTTGGAAAATTCAACAACCGCTTCGGGGGAGTTGGCAGCAACGCTCAAAACAACTTGATTTACGGTGCTGCCCACGTTGATGGTGTATTTGCTGCCGCTTTTAGTCGGTGTGTAATCCTTGTCGCCGTAGGATACTTTGACGCTTTTTAAAGAAGTATCCACTTTGTTTACCGTCAGATTATAGGTTTCCACGGTGTTTTCGGGATTGACTGTTTCCACAACCTTGATTACAATCTGTTTGGTGGTTTTGTTTGTGTAAAAATCGTAGCTGTTAATATCAATATCTTCAACGCCGTCGTTGACAACGGCTTTGTAGCCTTGCTTGCAGGTTGCTTTCAAGACAGCCTGGTTGCAGTTGTTTGTAACGTTTACTGTCATGTCGCTGCTGATGTTAACATTGTATCTGGCGCCTGTGCTGCTGTTTTCGTAAACAGTCAGCGATTGCAGGTATTCGTTGGCGGCCATGGCGTTCACCGCCAAGCCGAACATTGTGGCTGCCAAGGCGATGACGGCGCACAAAAGACCGATT
>JAHZFN010000063.1:5352-11452 GCA_019421315.1 Peptococcaceae bacterium
TGAATTTCATAAATTTTTACCCCTATTTCAAAAATATTTGCTGTATGCCTTTACCGAGCCTGCAAAGCAAAGCTCATGGGCAAAAGATCAGCTAACTTATGGGTTACGGTTTCCGTAACCTTGTGTTGGCCGTTAATAATTTCAGTTTTGACCAATACAACTTCACATACATTACTATTTCGAGAAAACTCCGCAATTACCTGCAAGCAAATGCCGCAAGGCGGACAAAAATCTAAATTTTGTCCGTTTTTTCCGCCTGCGATTACAATTTTTTTGATTTTGCTGTTTCGGGCAATTTCGCCCTTTGCCACGCCGCAGAAAATTGCCGTTCTTTCGGCGCAGTTGGTGGCGCCGAATGAGGAATTTTCCACATTGCAGCCGCAGTAGGAATTGCCGCTTTCAAAAAGCACGCAGGCGCCCACTTTAAAATTGGAGTAGGGTGCATAGGCGTTTTCTCTGGTGCTGAGAGCTTGACGGATTAATTTTTTATCCTGTTCGTTATCCGTAGCCATACATTATCACAAGTCCTTTCTGTAAATTTGTTTAGTATTTATTACATACAGCCGCCGGCTGTTTGCAAGCGTATTAAATTAAGCCTATTAATTAAAATTTTAAAGTTTTTTCAGCAGACTGCTGGCGCCGATTCGGTCGGCTCCCGCCGCCAAAAATTCCGCTGCCGCCGCAAAATCTCGGATACCGCCCGCCGCTTTTATCTTGACATTTTTGCCGATGTGCTTTTTGAATAGCCGAACATCCTCCAAGGTTGCCCCCGCCGTGCCGAAGCCTGTGGAGGTTTTGATGTAGTCGGCGCCTGCTTCGGTAACGATTTTGCACATTTTGATTTTTTCCGCTTCCGTCAAAAAGCAGGTTTCGATGATAACCTTTAAAATCTGCTTTTTGCAGGCGTTGCGGATCTGCTCTATTTCGTCGGCGATTAAATTGTATTTGCCGTCCTTCAGCCAACCCAAATTGATAACCATGTCAATTTCGTCGGCGCCCTGAATAACAGCGTCCACCGTTTCTACAACCTTGGCGGCAGTGGTGGCGTAGCCGTTGGGAAAACCGACAACGGTGCAGATTGTCATTTTGTCGCCGACATATCTCTTGGCAAAGCCGACATAGCAGGAGGGTATGCAGACGGAGGCGCAGCCGTAATGCATTGCTTCGTCGCAAAGCTTCTTGATATCCGCTTCCGTTGCGGTGGGCTGTAAAGCGGTATGGTCGATGTGTTTGATAATTTCCTGTTTATTCATATTATAAAAGCTCCGTATTTTTTAGTGTTTTTTCTGTTTTTTTATATGCAATAGTAATTGTTTTCCCAGCCGGGAATATACAGATGGCGCCGCAGATAAATTTTATAATCGGGATTGTACCGCCAAATCAAAAGAGGCAGTGCAAACAAGTCCTCATTGTGGTGGTAAGCCGAAACCAGCATTTTCGGTTTGGCTGTTTTGAGTGTTTTTTCGGCGCCCAGCAAAGCCTGTTTTTCAACGCCCTCCACGTCCATTTTGATGTAGCTGATGGGAGCTTCGGCGTATTGGGCGGCAATATCGTCAACGGCAAGGCACTGCACCGAACGGCTGCCTTGGGTGCTCAAGGCAGAATTGCGCCCCGCCTTGGAGCTGAAAAAAAGATCTGCTTTTTCCTGCCAGATTCCATAGTTTATGCCCGTAACATTTGGCAGAAAATCGGTGTTTTTAAGGAATTTTTTGAAGTTTTTGCCGTCGGGTTCAACAGCCAAAATCTGCCTGTATTCGCCGCCGACGGTTTCGGCAAATTCCAAAACGGTGTCACCGTTGTAAGCGCCCAAGTCCAGATATACTTCATTTTTGCCCAATCCCAAAATGCGGTTGGCTTCCGCTTTTTCGCTGACGGAATCCATCAAATATTCGATTTTGCCGCTGATACCGTAATTGCATAAATTCAAAAAAACCTCCTGCGATTTTGCGTCCGCCAGCTTTTCGTAAACGGCAGCAAATTCCGCTTCGTGCTTTTTGACGAAATCGCAATCGAAAAGACCCTCGCCGAACAAAGGCACATTGGGGGCGTAGGTTTCCCGTTCGGCGGCAATCCGCAGAATGTTGGCTATGACTTCGGGGATTTGGGTGCCGAAAGCTATCAACACGATAAAATCCTCATATTCCTCGGCAAAATCGGTATATTTTTTTACTTTGTAGTCCAAAAATTCCTGCCCCCGCACAAAATCGTCGCTGGCGAAAACGCCCATCGGCTTTTTGCCGTAAAGAGAAAGGCAGTGAATAATTTTTTCGGCTCCGTCGCCCATGCCGTAAAGCAAAATCGGCTTTGCAGTTTGCCGCAGTTTTTCCCAGAGGGATACTTTTTCCGTTATTTTTGCGGTAAAATCCGTCATTTTCGCTCCTTTGTTTTGTTATTTTATAATCGGTTAATATGCAAAGATTTTTCAGCCTTTGAAAAAAAATTGTCTTAAAGGGTTATCTTAGGATATTGTAATATATTTAGCCTTTTATTACCACCTTTTTCTTAAATAAATACAAAATATTGCGGCAAATAATTGCCTGTTTTTGCAATATTTCATAAATTTTGACAAAAATATCTGGATTTTTGTTGCATTTTATGAAAAACAGTGGTATACTTAAATAAGTATATTGTCTTGATGTATGAATATGCTTGCATAATGAATAAATAAGCATTGACCTGTATATTATGCAATTCCGTCAAGACAACGCATGCAGCCGTATGCCGATTTGCTCCGAAAAATCAAATATATTGGAGAACAGCGGCAAGCGGCGTTTTGCCGAAAACCATGAAAACGCTGTAATTAAAAACTTTAGGGAGAAAAGAAAAAAAATGAGTAAGTTCAAAGCATTTCTGAAAAGAAAAGACATCGAATTTTCCGCCAAAAGATATTTCGGTGACGCCTTTTCTTCAATGGCGGTAGGTTTGTTTGCTTCTTTGATTGTGGGGCAAATTCTGAAAACCCTGGGGGAACAAACGGCGATTCTGCTTGGAGAAAACATCGTTTCTGCCTTTTTGGTGGATGCGGGAGCTTTGGCTATGAGTATGATGGGCGCAGCCATCGGTGTTGCTGTTTCCTATGGTTTAAAAGCCCCAAATTTGGTGCTTTTCTGCGGTGTGATTACAGGTGCCATGGGTTCGCAGTTCGGCGGTCCGGCAGGCGCCTTTGTGGCGGCGGCTTTCGGCTGTGAGTTGGGCAAAATGATTTATAAAGAAACGAAGCTGGATATTATTCTGACGCCTGCCGTAACCGTCCTAATCGGTATGCTGGCCGCCAAAACCATCGGTCCTTTGGTGGACGCTTTGATGACGGGGTTGGGCAAAATTATTATGGATGCCACGGAGCTTCAGCCCTTTTTCATGGGCATAGTCATCGCTGTTATCATCGGCTTGGTGCTGACAGCTCCCATCTCTTCGGCGGCGCTTTGTATTATGCTGGATTTGAGCGGCTTGGCTGCGGGTGCGGCAACTGTGGGCTGCTGCTGTCAGATGGTCGGTTTTGCCACAATCAGTTTCCGAGATAATGGGGTTGGCGGTCTTTTGGCTCAGGGTATCGGCACATCTATGCTGCAAATTTCCAATATCGTGAAAAATTGGTGGATTTTGCTGCCGCCCACTTTGGCTTCAGTTGTCATGGGTCCTATTGCCACCTGCATTTTCCACATGGAAAACATTCCGACGGGCGCAGGTATGGGTTCTGCCGGTTTTGTCGGTCAGATCGGCACCTTCACCGCCATGGGCTTTACGGGTTCCGTTGCCATGGAGGTTTTGATTTTGCAGTTTATTATGCCTGCCGCTTTGGCGTTTGCTTTTGCCGTTCCCCTCAGACATTGGGGCAAAATCAAAGACGGCGATTTGAAGCTTGATTTGTAAAAGGCTGTAAAAAATCGGAAAAAGCGGCTTTTGCGATATGGCGCAATATTAAAAAAGCAAGAAAATTTTGATTATATTTTGATATAAAACTGATATTTTGTGTTCCTTTGCCTTTATGTCTCTGCGGCTTATTGACACGGGGCGCAAATTGCGTTATGATGATTTTGATGTTCGTTAATATTCGTTCGGGTGTTTGCCGATTTTTTTTCGGCAAACGCCCTTTTAAGGATTTTTTAATTTTGCAGTGTTTTGCAGAATTTTGCAATGATGAACATCGAAAAATGCATACGGCGGTTCGTAATAAACCCGAAAAAAACTGTGTTCGTTCGGCAGATTGCGGGCGGCGCAGCTGCGCTTTGCCTGCTTTGACCTTTGGGTTTGGGTTGAGTTTTGCCGCCATAGTGTCACCTTGAAAACCACTACCAAAAAACAAGGAGGATTTTTTTATGAACGAAATATTGTTTTTTGCCAGCATTTTGCTGTACTTCGCCCTCATGCTTGTTTCCTACTACCTTTTTGGCAAGCAGGGGCTTTTTGTTTGGATTTGTTTTGTAATCATTCTTGCAAACATTGAAGCGTTGAAATTGGTTACATTTTTCGGTTTCAGCGTAACCCTGGGCAATGTGCTTTATGCCAGCTCCTTTTTGGCAACGGACATAATCAGCGAAAAATACGGCAAGGAGGAGGCCAACAAGACTATCAACATGGGATTTTTCGCTTTGTTGGTTTTTATTATTTTTTCCCAGTTCGTTTTGATGTTTTCGCCGGACACGGGCGATTTTGCCCATTCCGCCATGGCAACTCTTTTTGCCATGGCGCCGCGGCTTTGCTTGGCGTCAATCGTGACTTATATCGCCATGCAGAAGCTGGATATTTTCATTTTTCATAAAATCAGGAATAAAACGGGCGGCAAAATGCTTTGGCTGCGCAACTGCGGGGCAACCATGACCTGTCAGCTTTTCGACAGCATAATTTTTAACTGCGTAGCTTTTTACGGCGTTTACGACAACTCAACACTGCTTTCCATAATCTTGCTGCCCTATCTTTTGAAGTTTATTATTGCAATTTTCGATACGCCGTTTGTTTATCTTGCGGTCAAGATGACGCCGCGCAGGGAGTATTAAAAATAAATAAAAAATAAATATATATATAATATAATATAAAAATATATAATATATATTTATAGTAGAAATATATAAAATTAAAAAAGCAACGCCTGTCGGTGCAGCTGCCGAACGCACCGAGGGGCGTTGCTTTTTGCGTTGCTGTGACAACGTTCTTTTGACGGAATATTGGGAGACAATAGAGAATAATCTGACTATTGCCTTGCAATTTCTGAAAATTACCACTTTGGCACAAAATGCCTTAAAAGTGTTGCTTTGGAGCGGTTTTTATAGTTAAATATACCTATAATATTTTTTATATTTTAATATTTTTTATATTTTGGTATTTTTGTTGAGATTAGGGGTTTTGAAGTTTGTTTTGGAATAGGGAGGATTTAAAATTGGCTGGAATATTGCAAAGGAAATTTATCATTTTCTTTGTTGTTATTTTGGGTGCGGCAGTTGTTTTTGGGGTATGCGGCGGCAGACAAAACGCCGAAAATTCGGCGGACGGCTGGTATGCGCCGGGAACTTATAAGGTGGGTGTGGATATTCCTGCGGGCGAATATTACGCTCAAAGTGTCGGCGGTATTGAAGGATTTTTCAAAATTAATTCCACCAAATCTTTTAAGGATTGCCAAATCAAATGCTGGGATAATTTTAATAATTCGGTGTATTTCACAGTTGATGAGGGCGATAGTCTGACGGTCAATTATGCCGATTTTATCAAAGCGGAGGATGCGCCGCAGGTGAAAGTCGTTGAAGATTAGTATGCCGAAAACAGCTATAAAATAGGCAAGGATTTGCCGGCGGGTGATTACGAACTGCTGCCTGTTGAAGAGGGCGCCAAATACAGCGTGGAAAAAAACAGCCTGTATACTTCCGATTCGGTGATTGACGAAAGCGAAATTACCAAAAGAGTTAACATCAAACTGATCAATGGTCAGTATATCAGCTTTAACAATGCCGTTTTGATCCGAGAATAAAGCGAAAATTTAGGAAAAAAACAAAGCATTCCTGTGCCGAGCATGGGAATGCTTTGGTTTTTTGAAAAAAAATTATGGGTTTATAACAATAATTCATAGTAATTTAGTAGGATTTTTGGATTTTGGTGTAGAATTAAATTA
>JAHZFN010000064.1 GCA_019421315.1 Peptococcaceae bacterium
GTATTGCTTGTTTTTGTTTTGGGGAACCAAAAGCCCCATGTTGATGTAGTAACGAACAGAGTTGATGGGAATATCAACTTTTTTGGCAATTTCTCCGATTCGCATCTTTTCACTCCTTTTTTGCCGAAACCTAAAGTAGGGTTCAGTTTTTTTACTGCCCTTTAAAAGCCCATATCATTATAATATCACAGATGTGATAAAAGGCAAAGTGCTTTTCTGTGTTTTTTTCGGGAAATTTGCTAAAAAATCAATAAACCTAACGTTTGGGTTAGATGTTGTACTTGTTTTATTGGGGAAAAGGTGAAAAATATTACCCTGACTTCAGAAAAAAATGTCGAAATGTGTATATTTTTACAAAAATAATGTGCTATAATAAGAATTGTGAAAAAAGTAACACAAATAACACGTTTTTCTCAACTACACTTAACATTTTTAATCAATCTGCAAAAATTCAGACAATTCTAAATAAAGTGGAGATTTGAAATGTATTTTCACATATTTTCGCAAATTCCTTTGGCAAAGGCAGGAAAATTTGTAAAAAAAGTGAAAATTGACTGTTGACATAAACTTTGGATAATGGGTTAAGATGAACTCAACAGCAACGGAATGGGAGATTTAAAAAGAAAAAAAGGCGAATGAGGCTTTTCAAACATTTTACAAACATTGAAGCCAACAGCAATGTCAAAAGATATTGAAAGATGTTGAAAGCATAAAAGCCGAGGCGCAAAGACGCCGCAAGCAAAAAACGGCGCAGGGTTTTTTAGGAATTATATTTATGAAGGAGTGATATGAACATGGCTCAAATTGATAAGAAAAAAGAAATCAAAAAGAAACGCAGCATGGTCTACAAAATTTTCACCACTATTTTAATTATTTTATTTTTAATGATAGCATTTCCTCCCATTGTTCAATGTTGGGACAGAAACGATATTTGGATCGGCGCTTTCCCATTATCCCAAGTTGCAATCACCGGTATTCTTCTGTTGGCTGTTCTTGCAATGGCAATTATGTACGCTTTCGACAAAAAGTACACATTGCAGCTGGAAGAGCTGAAAGGAAAAGGAGGTAATGAATAATGGGTAGCAAAATAGCAATTACAATCGGTTTCCTTGTTGTTTACTTCGGTTTGATGGTCTGGGCGGCGTTCTTCAGCAAAACCGGCAAAATGGAAAATAAAGGCAGCATTGACGAGTTCGCCGTTGGCGGCCGTAACTTTGGCTGGATCATCGTTCTCTTTACATTGATGGGTCTTTTCGTTACCGCCAGCATTTACGCCAGCTGGTTCACAATGGGCGTTACATTAGGTATTTTCGTTCAATATTTAAGTGTTTATTCCGTATTCGGTTTCGTTTTTACCTACATCTTCGCCAAACGCATTTGGGTTTGGGGTAAAGAGTACAACTTCCTGACACAGCCTGACTACATTCAAAAGCGTTACAATTCCCGTCCTCTTTCCTGTTTGTTCGGGGTTGCAGCAATTTTGATTGAAGCTCCTTGGATTATCATCGAATTTGCCGCAATGGGCGTTTTGATGCAGGCTTTGACCTTCGGTGCAATTCCTTACCGTTTGGGCATGATCGTCATCGTTGTTTTCGTAATGGCATACATTATGTACAGCGGCATGAAATCCTTGGCTATCACAGAATTGCTGCAAGGCGCACTCAGCACAGTTGTAATTTTAGCAGGTTTCATCTTCATTATTTACAAATTATTCGGCGGCTTCGGTCCCATGTATCAACAGCTTTACGCAGAATTACCGCAGAACCTGACAGTTGCCAACGGCGGTGGCTACGGTTACTGGAGCTCCGTAATCATCACAGCTTCCCTGGGCGTTATGGGCTGGGCTTCTTTCTTCACCAGAATTTACACCTCCAAAAACATTTTGGACGTTAAAAAAGTTTCTTGGTGGTCTGCACTGATTGCAGTGGTTGTTACAACTCTTCTCTTCATCTGCTCTATGGGCGGCGCTTTGATTCCCGAAGTTACAGCAGGTGCAGTTGACGGCGACACAGGTATCTTCGCAATGGCAGAGCTGGCAGGCGGACCTTGGTTCCTCGGCTTAATGGGTATCGTTGTTATCGCAGCCGGCATGAGCTTAATCTCCGTTGTAATGAACTCCCACAGTATCATCATCTCTGAAAACTTTATCAAACCTTTCAAGAAAAAGGTTACCTCCGAAGGCCGTGTAAAAGCTGCCCGCTGGACAACATTGATTTACTCTCTGATCGCTTTGGCAATCGCTCTCTGCGACCTGCCTAATCTGTACGACATTGCAATCGTTGCTTACGAATGTATCGCTCAGGTTGTACCGTTGGTTGTTCTCAGGATGTACTGGAAACGTTCCAACAAATACGGCGCAGGCCTCGGCTTCATCATCGGCGCTGTCGTAACAGTTGCCATGACCATGACAGGCGCTACCGTTCTCGGTTTCTCCGGCGGTGTTTGCGGTCTTGTTGTTAACGTTCTCGTTCACTTCATCTGCGGTTTCATCTTTCCCAGAGATAAAGACGTTGACGAAATGTTTGAAGTTATCGAAAGATACGACGCTTAATTTAAAAACATCATCTTAATCGCAAGCGGTTGTTAAGTTGGCTGCAAATTGCAT
>JAHZFN010000065.1:0-265 GCA_019421315.1 Peptococcaceae bacterium
TGCCGCCGACAATTTTGATATGGCGGTCGCTGTTGATAATGGCTGTGCAAACGTCTTGATACAGCGGCTCACCTGCCGAACCGATTTCTTTGCAGCGATCCAAAACGGCAATTTTCTTGACAGACTGCGGAATGGCATTTAAAAAATGCTCAAAGGAGAAGGGGCGGAAAAGATGAACCTGCAAAAAGCCGACTTTTCTGCCTTTGGCGTTTAAATAGTCGCAAACCTGTTCGATTGTACCGCTGACGGAGCCCATAGCGATGAT
>JAHZFN010000065.1:275-5111 GCA_019421315.1 Peptococcaceae bacterium
GTTGAAAATATGATAATCTCTGCCTGTAATTTTGTTGATTTCAGCCATGTAATCCTCAACAATTTGCGGAAGGGCGTTGTAAAAACGATTGTTGGCTTCCCGTACCTGGAAATAGATATCGGGGTTTTGCACTGTTGCGTGGAGCTTCGGATGGTCGGGATTTAAAGAATTTTGTCTGAATTCCCGCAGAGCGTCTTGGTCAATCAATTTTTTCAATTCTTTAACGGGCATTTCTTCGATTTTACAGATTTCATGAGATGTTCTGAAACCATCGAAAAAGTGCATAAAGGGTATTCTGCCTTTGATTGCCGCAAGGTGTGCCACGCCTGCCAAGTCCATAACCTCCTGCACACTGCCTGTTGAGAGCATGGCAAAGCCTGTTTGACGGCAGTTCATGACGTCGGAATGATCTCCGAAAATGGAGAGTGCATGAGTACCGACGGTTCTTGCCGCAACGTGCAGAACCCCCGGCAGTCTTTCGCCGGCAATTCTGTGCATAACGGGAATCATCAGCATAAGCCCCTGCGAAGATGTATATGAAGCAGCCAAAGCGCCTGTTTCCAAAGCGCCATGCACGGCGCCGATTGCGCCTGCTTCTGACTGCATTTCAATCAAATTTACGGTTTGGTTAAAGAAGTTTTTCTTGCCCTTTGCCGCCCAGGCGTCGGTTTTTTCCGCCATGGGGGAGGATGGTGTAATGGGATAGATGGCTGCAACGTCTGTGAAGTTATAAGCAATATATGCCGCCGCTTCATTGCCGTCCATGGTTACTAATTTTTTCTTGTTTTTTGTTTCCATTGTTTTCCTCGGTTTTTCTAAAAATTTTTCTCAAAATTATATAAACTCTCAAATAAATTTTGCAATAAAAGCTAAAAAGCGTTCTATACAAAAAAACTGCGGCGGCTTTACCGCCGCCGCAGAATTTATCATATGTCGGTCGGTCAAAAAACGAATATTGAATACCGGGTTTGCAATATCCATTGATTGGCTTTGGTTGTGATTTAATTACTTGATGGGAACGATCCAACCGAATTTGTCTTCGTTTCTGCCCCATTGCAAATCTGTCAGTTCGTCATAAATATGCTGTGTGGTTTCGCCGATTTCGCCATTGTTGACAATGTAATCCTTGCCGTTTATACCAAGGCGGCCGATGGGGGAAACAACTGCTGCTGTACCGCAGCCCCAAGCTTCTTCCAAAGTGCCGTTTTCGGCGGCTTCCACCAATTCGTCAACGGTGATCAGGCGTTCGTTGACTTTAACACCTTCGCTTGCCATAAATTCGATGATGGATTTTCTGGTGATACCGGAGAGGATAGAGCCGTCCAGCATAGGTGTAACGATTTCGCCGTTTATTTTGAACATAACGTTCATGGCACCGACTTCTTCAATATATTTTCTGTGAACGCCGTCCAGCCAGAGAACCTGGGAATAGCCTTTTTCGTTGGCTTTTTCGCCGGCACGGACTGCTGCTGCGTAGTTACCGCCGCATTTGGTGTAGCCTGTGCCGCCTTTTACGGCACGAACGTCTTCTGTTTCAATCATGATGGAAACGGGGTTCAAGCCTTCTTTGTAGTAACTGCCGACAGGACTGCAAATGATAACGAACATGGCTTTGCCGATGCCGTGAACGCCCAGAGATTGGTCGGCGGCAAAAACAAAGGGTCTGATATAAAGGCTGGTGCCGTTGCTGTGGGGAACCCAGTCTTTTTCAATTTCGATCAATTTTTTAATGGCGTCCAGGGCAAATTCTTCGTCCAGTTGGGGCAGACCGACTCTTTCGCAGGAAACGTTGATTCTTTTAACATTTTCGGTGGGGCGGAAAAGCTGAACATTGCCTTCGGCTGTTCTGTATGCCTTTAAGCCTTCAAAAACTTCGGAGCCGTAATGGAAAACAGCGGCGGCGGGAGTTAAAGAAATGGGACCGAACGGAACAATTCTGCCGTCGTGCCAGCCTTGACCTTTATCATAATCGGCGATAAACATATGATCTGTGAAAACTTCGCCGAAATTCAATGTGCTTTCTTCGGGTTTTGCTTTGGGATTTTCGGTTTTTACAAATTTAAAATCTGTCATAATATTACGTCCTTTCAAAATTAACTTTTTAAAATTAATTGATATTATGCATCGACGCTTTGTCGTCGGTGATTTTCCTGTTTGAAAATATTAAAGATTAAGCGGTTTCGATGGTTGCGGCTTTTTTTAGATTGAATTTTTCAATGGCATTTTCACGCATTTTATATTTCAAAATTTTGCCTGCCGCATTCATCGGGAATTCTTCCACAAAGTCGATATAGCGGGGAACCTTATGTTTTGCCATGTTGGCTTTGATGTAGTCCTTCATTTCCTGTTCGGTCATGTTTTCGCCGTCTTTCAGGATAATGCACGCCATAATTTCTTCGCCGTACTGTTCATCGGGTACACCGATAACCTGTACATCCTTGACTTTTTCGTGGGTATAAATAAATTCTTCGATTTCTTTGGGGTAAATATTTTCGCCGCCGCGGATAATCATGTCTTTCAGCCTGCCTGTAATGCGGTAATTGCCCTCCGGTGTGCGGCACGCCAAATCGCCCGTGTGCAGCCAGCCGTCCTCATCAATGGCTTCTTTGGTGGCGTTGGGCATTTTGTAGTAGCCTTTCATGATGTTGTAGCCGCGCGCCACAAATTCGCCCGTTACATTGTCGGGGCAGTCTTCGCCTGTTTCGGGGTCGATGATTTTGCATTCGATTTCGGGCAGGCTTCTGCCAACTGTGCCGACACGAACTTCCAGCGGGTCATCGGTGGAGCTCATGGTACAGCCGGGGGATGCTTCCGTTTGACCGTAAACAATGGTGATTTCCGTCATGTTCATTTTGTTTACAACGTCCTGCATAACCGAGATGGGGCAGGGACTGCCTGCCATAATGCCTGTCCGCATGTAGGAAAAATCGGTTTTGGGGAAGTCCTTATGCTCCAGAAGAGCGATGAACATTGTGGGCACGCCGTTGAAGCAGGTAATTCTTTCTCTGTTGATACAAGCCAGGGCGGGTGTCGGTGAAAAATACGGCAATGGCAAAAGTGTGCCGCCGTGAGTCATGGTTGCTGTCATGGAAAGCACCATGCCGAAGCAATGGAACATGGGAACCTGAATCATCATGCGGTCGGCTGTAGATAAATCCATGCGGTCGCCGATACATTTACCGTTGTTGACAATATTGTAGTGGGTGAGCATTACGCCTTTGGGAAAGCCAGTTGTGCCTGATGTGTACTGCATATTGCAGACATCGTGGCTGTTGACGCCTGCCGCCATGCGTTGGATTTCCTTTAAAGGAACCTGTTCGGCTCTTGCCATTGCCTCGTCAAAGGTGAGGGAGCCCGGCTGATGGAAACCGACGGTTATGACATTGCGCAGGAAAGGCAGCCTTTTTGCATGGAGCGGTTCGCCTGCAACGGTGTCCTTTAATTCGGGGCAAAGGCGGTTGATAATTTCTCTGTAATTGGAATCCCGATAGCCGTCAATCATAATCAACGTATGGGTATCGGATTGTTTCAGCAAATATTCCGCTTCGTGAATTTTGTAAGCGGTGTTCATAGTTACCAAAACGGCGCCGATTTTAGTTGTCGCCCAAAAGGCGATGTACCATTGGGGAATGTTGGTTGCCCAAACGCTGACATGATGACCGGGGCGAACACCCAGGGAAACCAAGGCTCTGGCAAAGTTGTCAACATCATCTCGGAACTCGGAATAGGTTCTGGGTTAGTCCAAAGTGGTGTATTTAAAGGCGTATTGGTCGGGAAATTCTTCCACCAAATCATCAAGAACTTGAGAGAAAGTTTTATCGATCAAGGCATCTTTTTTCCAGATAAATTTGCCCGTATGGGCTTTGTTTTCATAAAGTACCTTTGCCATGCGGTCCGGGCGGTCGAACTGCGCCATGTAATTCACATAATGGGCAAAAATAATTTCAATATCGTCCAGCTCCGCCATCCAGGAGGGATCCCATTCCAAGGAGATAAATCCGTCGTAATTGATGGAACGCAGGGCATACATCATTTCGTCGATGGGCAGTGTGCCGTCGCCGATTAAACAATATTCCAAATTGCCGTCTATGACGGCGGAATCTTTAATATGAACGTGTTTGACGTAAGCGCCCAGGTTTTCGATTGTGTTTTGGGCGGATTCGTTGTTGTAACGATAGGGGTAGTGCATATCCCAAAGCGCCGCCACGTTGTCGCTGGCAAAGCTTATTAAAACGTCGCGCAGCTTGGCAGTGTCGGCAAAATAACCGACGGTTTCCACCAACAGGGTAACGTCTTTTTCCTCTGCTGCTTTGATAGTGTTTTCCAAACATTTTACCGCAGTGTCAACAGATTTTTCAACGCCGTCCTGCTCAAAGGCGTACAATCTGATATACGGCGTTTTCAAATTGGCGGCAGTGTTGATACAGTCGATGATTTCGGCGCAGCTTTGCTCAAAATTAGCTGTGTCGGCGATGTTCTGCACCGTGTCGATGCAGGGAATGGAAAGTCCTTTTTCCATCAAATGGCGAACGGTTGCGGGGGCAGTCTGCAAATCGAAGGGACCCATGCGTTCGGCAACGGAATCACCGTGGATGTTATGCAGTTCAATGCCTTTGAAATCCAAATCCTGAGCCAGATTGCAGTATTCCTCCCAGGAAAAGCCCTTCCAGCCCTTTATTGAAAAAGATAAATTCATCATAATTTATGTTTACATCGGTTTGCAGACGGGTTTATCTCTGTGTTTCAAAACCGATGTTTCCTCCTTTACTTAATGCGGATTATCTGCGTTTTCCTAATTACGAGCCGAAGCGGTTTACTTGTTTTCGTAAACAATTT
>JAHZFN010000066.1:0-2109 GCA_019421315.1 Peptococcaceae bacterium
CGACATCGTTTACTTCTTCGTCTTCCATGTCAACAACACAGTCGGATAAGGCTTTCAATAATTCTTCTTTTGTTCTCATTGTTATTCCTCCAAAAATTCAAATTAAAATATATAATACTCTCAAAATTACGTTTTAATCGCTTTAAATATTTTTATAATACAAGAATTTGTACCGATTTATTATCTAATTACCAAAGAACTATTTCAAAAACAAATCGGTGTTTACGGGCATTTTACCGTAATATCTGAATGCTTCCATCATGATGTCCATGTTTTCCAAAGTTGTGCCGATGGGAATATCGCAGCCTGTGGAAAGAATGTAGCCGCAGGGACTGTCATAGGCTTTTGCCATACAATTTTTAACTGCCGCAAAAATGCTGTCTCTGTCGCCTTGATAAACAACACCAACAGGGTCAACGTTACCCATGATGGGAACTCTGTGACCAACTTTTTCTTTGGCAACTGCCAAATCAACTCTGTTGTCCAGACTCAAAGCATCGCAGCCTGTGTTTACCATGGATTCTGTAATATTGGTGGTGTCGCCGCAGATATGATATGTAGCGCCGGAGCCTTTGCTGTGGAAATAATCCATCAATTCTTTAGTGTAAGGAGCAACAAATTCGTCATAAACCTTTTTGCGCAGAATTGTGCCGGAAGCAACAGGGTCGCAGAGAGTGTAGCCAACACCCAAATCCAGATATTCATCGAAAACGATTTTTACAGCGTCTGTGCAGAAACGCATAATGCCATGAAGCTGTTCGGGTTTTCTGATGGTGCATTTCAAAAGTTCATCTGTGGGAATCAAAGTGGAGGCAACCGTGAAAGGTCCGGGTGTGCTGATACCGATGGGAACTTCGTCACCCAGTTTTTCTTTCAGAATATAAGCTGCGTCATAGTTTAATTTCATCCAGGGGTCATGTTCTTTATGGATTTTTTCCAAATCAAGATTTTTATAATCTTCGATATTTTGCAAAACGTAAGTATCAATGGCGGTTGCGTCGTTTTCGGGGTCGGTAAGAGTGGAGCCCAAAGCCTGACCTACGCCCAAAAGACCGTATTCAACTACCAGACAGTCATGACCGAATCTTTCATAGCAGGCAACCTGAGCGGCCGCTTGGTTTTTGGCAGTGCTTCTTTTTTCTCTGTGGGTCATGCCTGCAACTTTACCGGCAACTGTTACAAAAAACGGAACGATACTAAGTCTGTCGATGGGTTCGCCGTTCGCCATGGCGGCATTACGTTCAACGGGTGTCATTTGATCATGTTTATGCATAATCGAACCTCCTTAAAAAATATATAATACAATTTAATTCAAGCCGAATGTCCCCACAACGCCTTCCAAAGCGCTGTTCACCAAACAATTTCGGCTATTCATACCAACTTTAATCCTCGGCAAAATTGTTTGCGCATACCTTCCAAAATACGCTTCTCACAAAACACATTTTACCTTTTACTACCCTATTTACCATTTCTTTTATGCAAATTATAAATTCGATTTCAGTAATTTCAAATTCAGTTGCTTTTTGTTGTTTTTTGCGGTTTGCAATTAAACAGAAAAAAACAGCATAATAGGCAGTCTGTCAATAGGCTATCCCTGCAAAAAAACTGCCACCGCCTAGTTGAACACCATTTTGTTATGCTTAAAATTATTCATACGTTATTTTCTCTCCAATTAAATATATATTACAAGAACGCAAAATTCCGAAAAACAACGGAGTTTTGCCGCATTGCCCACGAATAAAAAACAAGAAAATCATTTTTTATTTTTGACTTTTATTTTTGGACACAATCATACACTTAACATAACACGCACAATTTATATAATACAAATAAAAATGTTCCGAACAAAAAATTTAAAAAGCAGGCAGAAGCCCAAGCATGGCTTCTGCCTGCCGCCTTTTCAATCAATCTTTTCCAATCTCTTTAATATTTTTTAAACAAAATTTTTAAACAAATCGGCTTCCTCAAACCGATTTGCTTAATATCAAACTTAATTTAAGCTTACAGCATTTCGATAAAAGCTTGGATTCTGGTTGTCAGCTGACCAACGTCGGATTGCGAGAAGTCGGTTTCAACGCTCATGAAAGGAATACCCTTTTCTTCCGCAAC
>JAHZFN010000066.1:2119-6228 GCA_019421315.1 Peptococcaceae bacterium
ATGGCAAGCGTGCAATGTCATTTCAACAACTGCATCAGCTTTGTATTCGTCGATCATTTTGCCCAACAGTTCATAACGATATGTATCAGGAGTCATAACGGAACAGCCGATTTTGAAGTATCTTTCTGCCAAAGCTTCGTATACATCGGGATTTTCTTCGTCTACCAAACGGTCGTAGTTTTTAACGCCTGTGCAGTTTTCAAAACCAACGATAACAGCGCCGTTTTCTTCAAGAATTCTGGCAACTTTTTCGGAAGCGCCGCCCATAGGACAGCCTGTAATGATAACTCTGGGGCGATTTTCGGTTTTGGGACCTTTGCCTGCATTGTATTCTTCCAAAATTCTGGCTTTCAAGTCCTGCAGCTGTTTAATAGCAGCTTCACGGTCAAAGTTAAAGGATGTGCCGTAAATAACTTTGAACATATCATAACCCAGCATCGGAGCGGGATCCATTTTCATCAATTCGAAAATTTCGCCTGCGGCTTTGCGTTCTCTGTTGCGGAGTTTGATAGCTTCGCGGATTTGGTCTTCGGTGATGGTTACGCCGAAATGGCTTTCCAATTTTTCTTTGAATTTGATAACTTCGGATTTCCAAAGCTTAAAGCTTTCTTCGTCCTGAGTTTGGGGCAGCTGCATAACATGAACGGGTTTAAATTCGCCCAGATATTCATACATTTTCTTTTTGGCGTCGCAGGTGGTTTCACCAACGATCAAATCGGAAAAATAGAAGAAAGGACATTTGTCGGTTTTGGCAAAGCCATAGCTGGATTTTACCAAGGGACAGAGGTTTTTCGGCAGATCCTGTTCGGCAGCGGGAATTGTTTCGTCGGACATGGAGCAAAGACCTACAACTGCAGAGTTCATTGCCATAGGCAGTTCAAAAGGCACATATGTGCAGAAAGTACCAACCAAAGGCAAGTTTTTTTCTTTTTGCGCCTTAGCGGACATAAAGGCATTTTTGCGGCCTTCTGCAAATTCTTCAAAAATTTCCGGTAATTCTTTTCTGATTTCCATTATTACTTCCTCCTAATCAATTAATAAATTTTCATCTTCCAATCAAATTAAGTTTGCCGCAAACCTAATCCTAACGGCAAATTCAATTTGCTTTCAATCGTCTCAATAATTTGTTTTAATAATTTTCTTAATTACATAGTCTTTAACAATCAATTTTTGCAGGCAAATCTCGGTTTGCCGCCGCAGATGTCTCGAAAAGAGTATACTTGGTATATACACCTAAATTGGTATATACACCTAAATATATCTCTTTTGAGAATGTTTTCGGCAAAATTTTTTTCCTCTATTATTCATTTTCTAATCAATTTCATCTCTAAAATCTGTTACTGTTATATCTATGTATATATTTTAACTCTGCCAAAAAGCATTGGCAAATAGAACTATTTTATAGATTTTACACAATATATAAAAAAAATTTATTTATTAGTGCACGAAAAACCAAAGCAAAAAGGCAGACTGCCGAAACAGTCTGCCTTTGAATTAATTTTGGGTTTAAGTATTAAAAAATCGGGATGTTTTTCCGATATATGAAACTATTTTCCGCCAAATCAGAAACGAAAATCACGTTTGCCGTGTTCGATTTCGCCGATATAGTCTGTGGCAATTTTTCTGATATTTTCCTTGGGGATATTTTGCAGTTCTTTTTCAATCAAGGCTTCGCCCAGCTTTCTGGTTTCGGGAGAAGCGTAATCCACCAGATATTCTTTCAATGTCATCAAAGCGTTGGGATGACAGCAATTTTGAATTTGACCTTTTTTGCAAAGGCTCATGAAACGGTCGCCGGTTCTGCCTTCGCGGTAGCAGGCCGTGCAGAAGCTGGGGATGTAACCCAGATCCATCAACCAATGAACAACTTCATCCAAAGTTCTTTGGTCGCTGACATCGAACTGAGCTGAGTTTTCCTCTTCCGGTTCGGGTTCATAGTAACCGCCGACAGAAGTTTTGGAGGCGCCGCTGATTTGAGAAATTCCCAAGTGCAGAAGCTTTTCACGCACCTCTTTGCTTTCTCTGGTAGAAATAATCATGCCTGTGTAAGGAACGGCAATTCTGATGATGGCGCAGAGTTTGGCAAAAATTTCATCACTGATACCGTTGTCAAACTGATCGGGATCTATGTCATCTGCTTTTTTAACACGGGGCATACTGATGGTGTGGGGACCGACACCGTGTACAGCTTCCAGATGTTCGGCATGCATAAGTAAACCTGCCAATTCATAACGGTACAATTCCAAACCAAAAAGCACGCCCAAACCAACATCGTCAATGCCGCCTTCCATAGCACGGTCCATGGCCTCTGTGTGGTAATTGTAGTTATGCTTGGGACCTGTGGGATGCAGATATTCATAGCTTTCTTTATTGTATGTTTCCTGGAAAAGAATATATGTACCGATTTCCGCTTCTTTCAGCTTTCTGTAATTTTCAACTGTGGTGGCGGCAATATTTACGTTAATGCGGCGGATTGCGCCGTTTTTGTGCTTAATGCTGTAAATTGTCTTAATGCAGTCCAAAACATATTCAATGGGGATATTAACCGGATCTTCACCGAATTCGATTGCCAGGCGTTTATGTCCCATATCCTGCAAAGCCGTAACCTCGTTGATAATTTCTTCACGATTCAGCTTTTTGCGGGTAATATGTTTGTTTTTCAGATGATACGGACAGTACAGGCAGCCGTTTACGCAGTAGTTTGCCAAATACAAAGGAGCAAACATCACAATGCGGTTACCGTAAAAATCCTTTTTGATCTGTTCTGCCAAACCGTACATTTCGGCTATGACTTCTTCGTCTTCGCAAGCCAAAAGCACAGAGGCTTCTCTGTGGGTCAAGCCTTTCAATTCTTTGGCTTTTGCCATAATATCGGCAATCAGCTCTTTGTTGTCTTTGTTGGCGTCGGCATATGCCAGAGTATCAACAATCTCTTCATGACAAATAAATTCATCGGCATTCATGCTTTTTACATTATAAACCATAATCCATGTTCCTTTCTTTTCTGCAATACGTCTGCAATATTCCTTATTATATCAAAAATTTTTTATATGCTCTTCAAATATATGCTTTAAAATCGGGCGTTATTTATGCGCCAAAGCCGTTTTGACGGAAACACCCTTAATTCTGCCCAGCCTGCCCGTCAAAGCACTGATTTCGTCCGTTGTGCCGTCCACAATCACCGCAATAACGGCAACGTTGCGTTCTTTGTTGGGCAGTCCCATACGGCCGTTAATCAGATGGCTGTATTGATGCAGTATTTCGTTGACCTGCGAAGCAAATTCGTTGGAATCCAAAACAATGCCCACAACGCCGATTCTTTTTTCTGCCATAAAAAGGCTCCCCTTCTTTAACAAATATCTTTAACGAATAATAAAAAAACCTGCTCCGAAAGGAACAGGATAGAAAACACAACAAGACAAGGCAAAAACGCCTTTTCAACAAATTGCCTTATTTGATTTTTTCGTCCTCCCAATCGGAAAAATTCCTTTCGGTCAGAAGCAAACGGATAAAAACCGCCGCCCAATAAATTACGCCCAAACAATCGGCGGAACCGTCTGCCAAAGGGGAAATGAAATTTCCGCTTCGGGAAACGGTACTATTATCAGTATAAACCCAACAACGCCTTTTGTCAACAATTTTGGCAACAATCGGCAAAAATTATTGAGAATTACTTTTAATAATGTTTTTTATTAACACTTCAAACAATCGGGCGACAAAAGTGCAAAAAAATTCCGCAAAACAAATAAGACTGTCTTGCGGAAAGCATATTGAATTTGCAAAAATCTACAGTTCGATTATGCAAAAACCAGCAGGAGAATAAACAAAAAACCGAAGCTGATGACGGTAAACAGACGCAGAAAAACTCCCGTTTGCTTCGGCAGACAGCGTGAAAACTCCCGAAAAGTAATGAGGCTTGCCAAAGACGCCACCAAAGTTCCCGCACCACCGATATTGACACCGACCAAAAGTCCTTGATAATCAGCGGTAAAGCGGCTTAAAAGAATGGCGGCAGGCACATTGCTGATAACCTGGCTTGTAAAGGCGGAAACCAATGTTACGCCGTAACTAAGCAGACCGCCGAAAAAGTCGCAAACCGCCCCTATGCG
>JAHZFN010000066.1:6238-11006 GCA_019421315.1 Peptococcaceae bacterium
TTGCCGGAAAAGGTAAAAAAAGCGGCAAATGTCAAAAGCAGGCACCAATCCACATTTTTCAAAGCACTGCGGTCAAAAAACAGCAAAACCAAAACAATGACCGCCAAACCGACGGGATACCAAACCACCCGCAAAACCATTGCCACAGCCAAAATAAACAGCAATGAGCAGACAACGGTTTTCGGCAGATTGACGGCAAGTTCCTTTTCGGCAACCAAAAGCGGCTCTTTGCGCACCAACAAACAGCAAAGCAAAATCAAACCCACAGACAAAGCGAAAGGCGGCAGCATAACCGCAAAAAATTCGGCGGCGGGAATTTCATAATAACTGAAAAGATACAGGTTCTGCGGATTGCCGAAAGGCGTCAGCATACCGCCCAGATTGGCGGCGCAGTTTTGCAGAATAAAGGTCAGCGCCACATACTTAGTCTGCCCTGCGGCGGCAAGCACAAACCAGCTGAGCGGCAGAAAAGTCAGCAAAGCGGTATCGTTGGTCAGCAGCATAGAACCGACGAGAGTAATCAAAACCAGAACCATAACCACACTGCGCACAGTGGCAAAAGCCAACAGCAGACGCTGCGCAAAAAAGGAAAAAACGCCGATATTGCGAAAAGCGCAGACCACCGCCAGAACGGCTGTCAGGCAGGACAATGTCCGCCAATCGTAATAATCAGCATATGCCGCATCGGGCGGCACAAAAAAAGCGGTAACAACCGCCGCCGCAAGCGCAGCGCAAAGCATAAGGTTATTGCGGCACCATTTTCCAAAAGCCATTGCCAATTCTCCCTTTTATCCAATAATTTAAAATTAATTAAAATTTAAAACAAACAAGCTCAACGCAAATTATCATAACACAAATTTCGGCTACGAACAAGAAAATAAACAAAAAAAGAGAATATCGCAGCCTTTGACCGGAATATTCTCTTTCTGAAAATCAATATTATTTTTTTATTATTTTAATCTTTTTATTTTAATCTTTTTATTCTAATCTTGCTCAACCATTGTTCAACACTTTATAATACACTATCAACACTATCGGTAAAATACTGCTCAAAATGCATTACAAAACGCTTTTGTCGGAACTGAACATGATATTTGAAAGATCGGCAACACTATTGTCAACGCCGAAAACATCATCCAGCAGGCTGTCGACATATTTAATTTCAACAGTCTGTTCGGCTTCGTTCCATTCAACGTCAAAACCGATCAAATCAGCCATATCTCTGACTGCAAAATAAGCTTTGCCGTCAATTTCGTAATAAGAAACCGCTTTTTCTTCGCCGTTGACGTCAACGCCGGCGTTGATCAAAGAAGCAGTTTTTCTGTCAGATTCGGCTTTTTGCATTTCCGTGCCGTCGGCAATAAATTCTTCGCCAACAGTAAAGCTCAAACCGTTTTCGCTGTCAATGGCAAATTCATAGGGCGTTTCCGCCAAAACAGCGGCCAAATCACGCAGAGAATAATAATTTACACCGTCGATAAGGTAGGTTTGGGGGTATACGTTATCGCCTTCCAAAGCCAAGCTTGCATTAACGGGAGCGGCATTCAAAGGATTATTCAGCTGATCGTAATTTGTCGCATGATAAACGGTAACCGTATGAGACCATTTATTGGCAAATTTTTCATAAGAAAATGTGGTGTAAGCAATTTTGCCGTTCCAGTTGCCGTGGTAAACGGTAACTCCGGAATCATCGGCGCCCACCAAAACCATGGTGTGCTTGCCGTGGCTGCCTGTCATAGCCTGAATAATATCGCCGGGCTTAGCGTTGGAAAAAAGATTTTTCAAACTTTCCGCACTGACATTTCCTGCCGTTTCGCCTGTAACTTGAGAACAGCCGCCGCCCAAACGATCGGTGATGTTCATTGTACATTCTTCTTTGGCGTTGCCGTGATAATCAATACCGGCGGCTTCATAACCGAAAATGTAGCTGAAAACCTGTTTGGCAAATGCCATGCAATTATACGCCGCACCGCCGGCAGGGTTTGCTTCAATATATTCCTGAAGCCTCTGCTCAACAACAGTGGCAGCCTGCGCCTCTGTCTGCAAAGCGGGAACTGCGCACATAACACCAAACATCATAACAAACGTCATTGTGAATACGAAAATTTTCTTTTTCCAAAAATTCATAAAAGACCTCCTTTTTTCACAACGCGACCATTATAACAAAAGACTTCTTTTTTGTCTAATTAGATAAAAGCCGTCTCGGCGGTGTGTTCACACAAAATTTTTAACCGTTAAGACTATTTATCAGACGCCCAAATTTCAAACCGCCGCAAACCCCATTCCCATGGTAATTATCAGTTTTTCCCAAACAGCGGAATTTCACATATTTTCATAACATTTCAGATAAAAAACGTTATATACATAAGTTTTATTTATGTATCAATAACATTATTTTAATAGTATGCTACACGTATACATCTGTGTGTATTACAGAGACAAAATGCCCAAAAGGCATTTAGCAGGACTTTTGATAAAACACCTGCTAAACACTTTGATTTTTGCTGAATTTCTTTTGGTAAAAAAAATAATTGACAAGTTGCCGTCAAAAATACAAAATCGGCGCAAAATTCAAAGAAAATTTTTTTGCCACATTATGATATACCTTCACTCCGTGTTCAGGTAACAATCACCTAAATTTATCAACAACAGACAAATGGTTTTAGTTTTTCTCGCATCCTCCTACTTTTAAAAAATCAAAAAAACAGCCCCGTCAAAGGCTGTTTCTTCTCAAAAAACGAGTTTCTTCTATATTAAATATAATATTAAATATAATTAATTTTTTAATATTTTGCACTGCGCAAATAAGCAATTACTTTCGGCGCCGCCAAAACAAACCACGGCGAATACTTTTCGGGGGCGGATGCAATATCCTGCAAAATTTCGTCAAAGGAGAGCCATTTCATCTCGGCTATTTCGTCCGTATCAAAAGCAAAAACCGTATAACCCAGTTCCGCCGGAATTTCTCCGACAAAAATATGGTCGTATTCATGCTCGTATAAATCGTCGGCAAATTTATGCTCATATTGAAAAGCAAAAATTTCCTCGACAAAATCGCAGACAATTCCCGTTTCCTCCAAAAGCCTTTTCATGACGCATTTTTCAATTTTCATATCCGGTTTGGGATGCGAACAGCAGGTGTTGGTCCAAAGACCGCCGCTGTGATACTTATCCTCCGCCCTCTTTTGCAAAAGCAAATTTTCCCCGTCGTATATGAAAAGGGCAAAAGCTCTGTGCAGCAAAGGTTGGCGATGGGCTTCATATTTGGTTGTACGCCCTATTTCCCTGTCTTTTTCGTCCACCAAAATTATTTCATTAATCATCATTAAATCTCCATATTTTTTCTCATTTAATTTTTTCTTCTATATTATATATTAATTATTATATATTAATTTTTTTATTCATCGGCAGCTGTCATGTTATTGCTTTGAAGCCAACTGCCGTTTTACACAATATCCAAACAATATACGGCACATCATAACATGATTATAACACGATTTACAATTTATGCAAATAGCGGTATCTGTAATTTATCACATTTTTATGTTATAATGGTTGGGTTGCAACAAAACCAAAGGAGGCACACAATGAAAACCAACTCACAGGCCGCAGGTCATCTACTGGCCGCCGTAACCATATTTATCTGGGGCATAACCTTCATTTCAACCAAAATTCTGCTGGAGGATTTAACAGCCATTGAAATTCTCATAACCCGTTTTTTCATCGGTTTTTTGGCATTAAAACTTACCTGCCCCCGTTTTTTCAAACCGAAAAATCCGAAACACGAGCTTTATTTTGCGGGAGCGGGACTTTGCGGCGTAACCTTGTATTTTCTCTGTGAGAATTTGGCTTTAACGCTGGAATACGCCTCCAACGTGGGCGTTATCGTTTCCGTGTCGCCCTTTTTCATCGGTCTTCTGAGCTTTTTACTGCTGAAAGAAGAAAAACCCCGCAAACGCTTTTTCATCGGCTTTATTCTCGCCATATTCGGTATCTGCCTGATTTCCTATAACGGTCTTGCTAACCTGCACATGAACCCCTTGGGCGACCTGCTGGCTTTCCTGGCGCCTGTCGTTTGGGCGTTTTATTCTATCCTAGTCAAGAAAATCAGCGCTTTCGGCTACAACACCAACCAAACCACAGCTCGCATTTTCTTTTACGGCTTGATTTTCATGCTGCCGACAGTTTTCTTCTTCGATTGCAGCCGGAATTTTGCCCTTTTCCTGAAACCGGTCAACCTGCTTAATCTGCTGTTTTTGGGACTCTGCGCCTCCGCCATGTGCTACACAACCTGGAATTCGGCAATCCGTATTCTGGGCGCCGTCAAAACCGGCGTGTACATCTACGGTATCCCCGTCGTTACGATGATTACATCGGCATTGGTTCTCCATGAAAACATCACCCTTTTGGCAATAATCGGCACTGTCTGCACTCTGTTGGGGCTTTTCGTATCGGAGAGCGAAGCTCTGCTGAAAAAATAAATTAAAACAACAAAATCACTTACATATAAAAAAGCTGTTATTCCAAAAAAACGAATAACAGCTTTTTTATATGCAATCAAGCTCAGTCATGATTTTGGTTTGGTGAGTAAAGCCGCCAAAAAAGAAAAAATAATGGCGGAGCTGACCCCTGCACCCGTAACCTCAAAAATACCCGTTAAAACACCCACCAAACCGTAGGTTTCATATTCCATCATTGCGCCCTTTACCAAAGAATTACCGAAGCTGACAATGGGCGTTGTGGCTCCCGCCCCCGCAAAATCAACCAA
>JAHZFN010000067.1 GCA_019421315.1 Peptococcaceae bacterium
GTGGATATGGATAACAATTTGCTGGAAGGCGCTCTGCCGCCCTCTTCGGAAACCGCCATGCACCTCATGGTCTACAAAACAAACCCCAAAGCAGGCGCCGCAGTCCACGCCCACCCCGTTTTCGGAACGGCATTTGCCGCTGCGGAAATTCCCCTGGATAAACCCATTTTGACCGAAAGTGTCATCGGGATCGGGCAGATTCCGGTTGCCCCCTTTGCCACCCCCGGCACGGCGGAAGTGCCGCAGTCCATTGCGCCTTTTGCAGAAAAATACAACGGTGTGCTTTTGGCAAAGCACGGCGTTTTGGCATGGGGCAAAAATGCGGAGCAAGCCTATTTTCGGCTGGAAGCCATCGAGCATACCGCCAAAATCCGTGCTGTCTGCCAATTCCTGCTGCAAAGCGATGCGGAGCTTTCGGCAGAACAGCTGGCAAAATTGGCGCCTTTCATCGGCAGATTTGACTGATAATCCGCAAAAAAAGCATTGCCCGCCCTTCTTCGCTGTGTTAAAATAAACGGAGAAAGCAAACATTATTTCACAAAACAAACCGCCGCCAACAGAACAGCGTATCGGGCGGCGGTTCAAAAAAGCGGCATACTTAGCAGAGGCTAACCACCATCAACAATCAATATGTCTATAATTAATATATCTATAATTAATACACTATAACATCAAAAGCTTTAGCAGAATTGTTCTGGCTAAATCAATATTAAGGCTTCTTACAAAAAGCATTTGCCCAAATTGATGTTGAATATCCAAATAAAAAGGATTTGCATAACAATGAAAAAGAATTTTTGGGATTTCTGCGCCCCCTTTTACGACAAATTTACAGCCCGAACGCCACGCTTCATAAAGCCAAAACCGAAAAATTACAAAGTGTCGGCATATAAAAAACAAAAGTCCGAGTATTAAAAAATACCCGGACTTTTGCTTTATTTAATATTATATGTAATATTAATTATTAATTTAACAAGAATAAATAATTATTTAATGTTGTAGAAGGTGTTGATACCGCGGAAAACTGCGGCATCGCCCAATTCTTCTTCAATGCGGAGGAGCTGATTGTATTTAGCAACACGGTCTGTACGGCTGGGAGCGCCGGTTTTGATTTGACCGGAGTTGGTTGCAACTGCGATGTCGGCGATGGTTGTGTCTTCGGTTTCGCCGCTTCTGTGGGAAACAACGGCTGTAAAGCCGGCACGGCGTGCCATTTCGATGGCGTCCAGAGTTTCGGTCAATGTACCGATTTGATTAACTTTGATCAAGATGGCGTTGGCGGCTTTTTCTTCAATGCCCCGTGCCAAACGTTTGGTATTGGTTACAAACAGGTCGTCACCAACCAACTGGATTTTGTCGCCCAGTTTTTCCACCATTTTGCTCCATGCTGCCCAGTCGTCTTCTGCCAAACCGTCTTCGATGGAGATGATGGGATATTTTTCAACCATTTTAGAATAAAAGTCGATCAATTCGTCGGCTGTCATGGTTACGCCTTCGCCTTCCAGGAAATATGTGCCGTCTTCCCGGTAAAGTTCGGATGCAGCAACGTCCAAAGCGATTTTAACTTCTTCGCCCGGTTTGTATCCGGCTTTTTCAATGGCTTCCACGATGCAGGCCAAGGCTTCTTCGTTGGAACCCAGATTGGGAGCGAAACCGCCTTCGTCGCCGACGCCGCAGGCATAGCCTTTGGCTTTCAGAACTTTTTTCAGGTTATGGAAAATTTCGGCGCACATTCTCAAAGCTTCCGCCCAACAGCAAGCGCCCACGGGCATTACCATAAATTCTTGAATGTCAACGTTGTTGTCGGCATGCTGACCGCCGTTCAAAATGTTCATCATGGGAACGGGCAGTTCTTTGGCGTTGGTGCCGCCGATATAACGGTAAAGGGGCATTCCCAGGCTTTCAGCTGCCGCTTTGGCAACAGCCAGAGATGTGCCGAGAATGGCGTTGGCGCCCAGATTGCCTTTGTTTTCGGTGCCGTCCAGTTCAATCAGCATTTGATCCAAGCCTGCCTGGTCAAAAGGATTCAAACCGATAACTGCGTCCGCAATAACCGTGTTTACATTTGCCACTGCTGTCTGCACGCCTTTGCCCAGATAGCGGCTTTGGTCGCCGTCACGCAGCTCAACCGCTTCGTGCACACCTGTGGAAGCGCCGCTGGGAACAGCCGCTCTGCCCATGGTGCCGTCGTCCAGGAAAACTTCCACTTCAACAGTGGGGTTGCCTCTGGAATCCAGGATTTCTCTAGCGTTCACATCAACAATAATACACATTGCAAGCATCCTCCTAAAGTTTTTATTCTTTGCTTAATTTGAATATGTAATTTTTTTCGGCAAGCCGCAACTCGGAACCTTAAACCTTAAATATTAAATAAAATCGAATTACGCCCAAACCGAAATTTATAATAAAATCCGCCTGCGGATTTTATCGGCTGAAATTTTCAGGGATTTGATTTAGATTTATAAAAAGGCAAAATTTTTTTGCGGCGGCAAAATCCGCAGACCAATCCTTTTTATATCCCTATTTTCATATCTCTTTTTTTATGTATATATGCACTTTTATATTATATCACGATTTAGCAGGCTTCTTCAACGGCTTTTTTCATCTTTATGCCATTTTATTCAAATATTCGTTCTTTTTATGCTTTTTTCACAAATTTCAGACACACAAACCGCCGAAAACAACAAAAAAAAACAATAAAAGCCGCCGCCTGCTTACGCAAGCGATGGCTCTTAGTTTATTGATTTTTTATTTACCGATGATGTGGTCGGTCGGTTTGTTCCAGTCCAAAGACAAATCTATTTCAAACCAGAAAGTGCTGCCCTCTTCAACACGGCTTTCCACACCGTATCGGGCGTTATGCATTTCCAAAACGCTGCGGACAATGGAAAGTCCCAGACCCGTACCCATCTGGGCACGTTTGTGGGTTTTGTCCACCTTGTAATAACGCTGCCAAATATCATCCAACTGATCAGGGTCGATACCTTCCCCGTGGTCGATAACCTCCAGCCGCACCGCTTTCGGTTCCACAAAATCCTTACTGCGTTTGTTTTTGGCTCTGCTGATAACCCTCTGGCGGACGATGACCTTTTTATCTTCGCCGGCGTGGGTTATGGCGTTGATTATCAGGTTGTAAACAACCTGCGAAAGCTTCACTTCGTCGGCGCAAACCCAAACAACACGGTCATATTCAAACTCAATATCATAGCCGTCCTCCGCTTTCAGCTTGGCAAACCGCTGCAAAATTTCCTCAACACTGGCGGTGAAATTGTATTTTTCCATATTGGGTTCTTGGTTACCGCTTTGCAGCTTGGAAAGGTCAAGTGCGTCGTTTACCAATGTTGTCAGGCGGTTGGCCTCGTCGATGATAACCTGCACATTTTCGGGCGTGTTTTCACCGGGCAAATCACGCATAACCTCGGCGTAACCCGTAATCATAGTCAAGGGCGTCCGCAGGTCGTGGGAAACATTGGCGATAATTTCCCTTTGGAATTTTTCCGTTTTACCCAGTTCTCCCGCTGCGTAATTGAGGCTTTCGCCCAGTTCCTTAATTTCCCTGAAGCCTTTGCTGGTGAAATCGATGTCGTAATTGCCTTCCGCCAGCTCCTTGGAGGCGTTGCTGATTTTGACAATGGGTGCCGAAATGGTTTTAGACATAATAACCGCCAAAATCAAAGCCAAAACAATCATAATGCACATGACGATTATCAGCTGCCAGCGCAGAGTCTGCACCGTTGCGTCGATGGGCGTTACGGCGCTGTTGATGAGAATTGCCGAACGGTGTCCCGATGCATCCTCGGTAACATGGAGATAAATGATACATTCACTGTTTTCGCCGAAAGCCTGGCGGTAACCGTCGTTTTCGTCTTTGTAGCCGTTGAAGCCCTGAATATCCTTGCCGATCATCATGCCCTTCTGCGCATCGTAATAGAATTTGTAAATCACGGTGCCGCCGTTACTGAGAGCCGCCTCCGTCAGCCCTATCAAATCGGCATAGGGCAGGTTATGAATAATGCAGTAGCGGGAATGTTCCACAGTTTGGGTAATTGCGCCGTCGCTGTCAATCACCATTACGCAGA
>JAHZFN010000068.1 GCA_019421315.1 Peptococcaceae bacterium
CTTTTCACACCCAGTCTGCGGTATGCCATGAACCCAAACCTCCTTCAAACTTATATGGGATTAGTCTTCAGAGTTACGGAGAGATAAATCCAACTCTTCCAACTTATGCATAACTTCTTCTAAAGATTTGCGACCCAAATTACGAACCTTCATCATATCTTCAGGTGTTTTCTGAGTCAATTCGCTAACAGTACTGATGCCGGCACGTTTCAGGCAGTTGAAAGACCGAACGGAAAGATCCAATTCTTCAATGGTCATTTCCAAAAGCTTGCCTTTGCCGTCTTCCGGTGCGTCGGTAATGCCGATTTCATCGGGAACAGATTCAGAAAGATCACTGAATAATTTCATATATTTTATCAAGGTTCTGGCAGAAGAACTTACTGCTTCGTCAGGAGCAATGGTTCCGTCTGTCCAAACATCCAAAGTGAGCTTATCCAAGTCAGTTTGCTCACCGTGTCTGGTTGTTTCGTAGATAGGAGTAACTTTTACAACGGGTGAGAACAAGGAATCAATGGGAATAACACCAATCGGTGCGCCTTCCTTTTTGTTTTTGTCTGCACCCACATAACCGCGGCCTTTGGCAACGGTTATGGTCATGAAAAGTCTGCCGTCTACATCCAAGTCTGCAATATGATGTTCCGGATTTAAAATTTCAACATCTGCACCGCAACGAATATCGGCGGCCGTAACTTCGCCGGGACCGTTGGCTTCGATATAAATTGTCTGTTCTTCCTGACCATACATTTTGATACAGAGTTTTTTCAAGTTCAGGATGATGTCGGAAACGTCTTCCACAACACCGGGAACTGTTGCAAACTCATGAAGAACCCCCTCAATTTGAACAGAAGTAACTGCGGCACCCGGTAAAGATGATAACAGTACGCGTCGCAAAGCGTTGCCGAGGGTGATACCATAGCCTTTTTCCAAAGGCTCAACAACAAATCTGCCGTAGGTATTATCCTCCGCCATTTCAACGCATTGAATTCTGGGCTTTTCAATTTCAAACATTATAAATTTGCCCCCTTCCCATTAGCTAAAAAATACTGCAGCATTAAGTTAAAGCTTAACGAGAGTACAATTCAACTACTAATTGTTCGGTAATCGGAATGTCGATATCTTCTCTGGTGGGCAAAGCAACAACTTTACCGGACAAATTAGCTTTATCAACATCTAACCATGCAGGGATGGATTTGGAAGCCAAAGCTTCGGCAATTTCTGCAAATTTGTTGGACTGTCTGCTTTTTTCTTTAACAGCAACAACATCGCCAACACGAACAATATAGGAAGCAATGTCAACTTTTTTACCGTTTACGGTAAAATGACCATGACCGATTAATTGACGAGCTTCAACACGGGAAGCTGCAAAACCCATACGATAAACAACATTGTCCAGACGGGTTTCCAACAAAGTGAGAAGGTTTTCACCTGCTACACCGCCGCGGCGTTCTGCTTCTGCAAAAACGGAGCGGAATTGTTTTTCCTGAACACCGTAAACACGGCGAACTTTTTGTTTTTCTCTGAGCTGGAGACCATACTCAGAAACTTTTTTGCGTTGTTGACCATGCTGACCGGGAGCATAAGGTCTTTTAACAATAGCACATTTATCACTATAGCAGCGGTCGCCTTTCAGGTACAATTTCATACCTTCTCTGCGGCAAAGTCTGCAAACGGATTCAGTATATCTTGCCATTCTTCTGATTACCTCCTAAACTCTTCTTCTCTTAGGTGGTCTGCAACCATTGTGAGGGATAGGGGTTACGTCCTTGATCATGGTGATTTCCAAACCTGCTGCCTGCAATGCACGGATTGCAGCTTCGCGGCCTGCACCGGGACCTTTTACCATACACTCAACTTGACGCAGGCCATGCACCATAGCTTCTCTTGCGGCAACTTCAGCAGCCTGCTGAGCGGCAAAAGGAGTGCTTTTTTTGGAACCACGGAAGCCTTGAGCGCCGGCAGTGGACCAAGATAATGCATTACCGTCTTTGTCAGTAATTGTTACAATAGTGTTGTTAAAAGAGGATTGGATATGAGCAACGCCATATTCAACATTCTTTTTTTCTCTTCTTCTACGAACTTGTCTGCGAGCCAAAGTAATTTACCCCCTTCCTTATTTACGTTTACCTGCAACTGTACGTTTCGGACCTTTGCGGGTTCTTGCGTTAGTTTTGGTTTTTTGACCGCGAACGGGCAAACCGCGACTATGGCGGATACCACGATAACAGCCGATTTCGGTTAATCTCTTAATATTCAGGGCGATTTCTCTTCTCAAATCACCTTCAACGATTGTTGTTTTGTCCAATTCTTCACGGATACGACCCAATTCGTCTTCTGTCAGGTCTTTAACTCTTGTATCCGGATTTACGTCTGCCGCTTTCAACACACGTTGAGAAGTTGGCAAACCTACACCATAGATATAAGTCATAGCGACTTCGATACGCTTATCTCTTGGTAAGTCAACACCAGCAATACGTGCCATCGAGTACATACACCTCCATAACAATACTTTCACCGGTTTATTTTAAAATAAACAAACCTTTAATTTATAAAAAATTTCTATCTGCAATTTTATTCTGCAATTAATTTTGCCAATATGTTACCCCAAAGGGGCAGCAGTCTTAGCCTTGTTTTTGTTTGTGTTTGGGGTTGGAGCAGATAACCATAACAGTACCTCTGCGTTTGATAACCTTGCATTTTTCACAGATAGGTTTTGCTGAAGCGCGAACTTTCACTGTCCTTACCTCCCTTAACAAATAGAGCAAACGCTCTTAACATTACTTGTAACGATAGATGATACGACCACGTTTTAAGTCGTATGGAGAAAGAGCAACGGTTACTCTGTCTCCGGGCAAAATGCGAATAAAGTTCATGCGGATTTTGCCTGAAACGTGCGCCAAAACCATATGCCCGTTTTCCAGCTCAACATTGAACATGGCATTGGGCAGAGGATCAACAACCACGCCGTCAACTTCGATTTCATCTACTTTAGACATATCTTACACGCCTCCTTGCTTTAACCCGGTCAATCCCAACGAATTAAAAAATTCGTTAATTTCTTTTGATGTTATGACACTTTTGTTTAATACTTTTTCTTTGAAATTTTCATTTACAGTATTGGTTTTTTGCAAATGCACAGGGTTTTTGACTTTTGGGTTTTCGGCGTTTCTTTTTCTGCCGTCCACCAAAAGCGCTCTGCCCCTTGCTTCATCCAAAGCATAGATTAGATAATAATGACCTTTATCACGACCTGCCTTAGAATAAACCAACTGACCAATCTCAAAACCGTGTATCAAGCTGTTCGCCTTCACATTCATCATAACCACCTCACAGTACAGTCAGCAATCTGGGACCTTTAGGAGTTATTGCCACGGTGTTTTCAAAATGCGCCGACGGCATTAAATCCTTGGTAACCACAGTCCAACCATCTGATAAAGTAATAACCTTATGAGTTCCCATATTGACCATAGGTTCTATGGCAAGTGCCATGCCATTTACCAGCTTCATTCCGGAGCCGGCTTTTCCGTAATTGGGAACAGCGGGATCTTCGTGCATTCTTTTGCCGATGCCGTGCCCCGTGTAATCACGAACCACCGAAAATCCTGCTTTTTCCACAGTTTTTTGCACGCTGTGCGCTATATCGCCCAAGCGGTTATTACAAACGGCCTTTTCCCAGCCTTTTTGCAGGCTCAACTCCGTAACCTCAAGCAGCCGCCTGGTTTCGGGGTCAATTTCACCCACGGCAAAGGTGCGGGCTGCGTCGCCGCAGTAGCCGTTTTTTTCCGCTCCGACATCAATACTGATGATATCTCCCGCCTTCAGCACCCGATCGTTCGGAATGCCGTGCACCACCTGTTCATTCACAGAGGCACAGATACTGGCGGGAAATCCACCGTATCCGAGAAACAGAGGCCTTGCACCTCGGCTTCTGATTAGTTTTTCGGCAGCAATGTCCAGATCCTTGGTGGTTATGCCGGGGCGAACCATTTCCGCCATCAAAGCCAAAACCTCCGCCACAATATAACCTGCCCGCCGCATCTTTTCGATTTCTGCCTGATTTTTAATCGTTAACATTTTACCATTCTTTTCCAAGGCCTTTGCCGATGGCAGTTAAAACTTCGTTGATGGCTTGGTTGCCGTCAACTTCCTGCAAAAGACCTTTTTCAGCATAATAATCAATTAACGGTTTGGAATTTTCAACGTAAACGTTTAAGCGGTTTTTGATTGTATCTTCGGAATCGTCTTTTCTCTGATACAATTCGCCGCCGCACTCATCGCACACGCCCTCTTTGGCAGGGGGATTGTACATGAGATGGAAGCTGGCTCCACAGCCTTTGCAAACTCTGCGGCCGGTCAGTCTGTCTACCAAACTGTTCAAATCAACATCAATGTTGACAACGGCGTCCAGAGGTTTTTCAACCTCGGTCAGATATTCCTGCAGGCTGTCAGCCTGAGCAATAGTTCTGGGAAAACCGTCCAGGATAAAACCGTCTTTGCAGTCGGCTTCTTCCAAACGGTCTTTAACGATACCGAATGTTACTTCATCGGGAACGAGTTTGCCTTCGGAAATATATTGTTCTGCCAATTTGCCCATTTCAGTGCCTGCCTTCATGGCGGCTCTGAAGATATCGCCTGTGGAGATATGGGGAACGAACAATTTTTTTGCCATAACGTCGGCTTGGGTGCCTTTGCCGGCACCGGGAGCGCCCATTAATACGAGTCTCATTTTTATTTCACCTTTTATTTCTTAAAGCTTATTTCATAAAGCCTTGGTAATTTCTCTGAACAATTTGAGTTTCCAGTTGTTTCATGGTGTCAAGAGCAACACCGACAACAATCAGCAAGGATGTGCCGCCGAAGTAAATGTTCAAACCGCTCAGCTGTGCGGCGATGTTCGGCAAAACAGCGATGAATGCCAAGAAAACGGCGCCTGCCAAGGTAATTCTGGATAAAACTCTGTCCAAATATTCGCTGGTGGTTCTGCCGGGACGAAGTCCGGGAATGAAACCGCCGTTCTTCTGCATATTTTCGGCAACTTCTCTCGGGTTGAAAGTAACTGCTGTGTAGAAATATGTGAAGAAGATAATCAACAGCACATAGCAAATGATATATGCCGGATGTGTGGAACTCAAAACACGGGTCAGCCAAACTGCAAAGCCGTTATTGGGGAAGAAGCCTGCAATGGTTGTAGGCAGCATCAAAATGGACATTGCAAAAATGATGGGGATAACGCCGGTTTGGTTTACACGAATCGGAATGTGAGTGGATTGACCGCCGTAAACTTTTCTGCCGATAACACGTTTGGCATACTGCACGGGAATCCTTCTCTGACCTTCCTGAATTGTTACAACGCCCGCAATAATCAAAACTGCGAGAACAGCAAAAATAATCAAAGCGAGTGTGCTTACCTGATCACCCGTCCAGGATTTGTAGATTGTGTTCAAACCACTGGGGAAACGGGAAACGATACCGATGAAGATGAT
>JAHZFN010000069.1:0-1441 GCA_019421315.1 Peptococcaceae bacterium
TTGACAATTTATTTCAATATAAAATCATAGTTTCAACAATATTTATCTAATTCTGACAATTTCGCAGCCATTCGATAACAGCAGTAGCGGTAAGTTCTTCCAGCTCCAAATAATTTTCCCGCTCGGCAATATCCCCCAGATAATGGGCGTCGGAATTGCGGACAATTCTGTAATCCTCCAAATACTTATGGACAGGATACAATTCGTCGACGGAACCGCAAAGCTTGGAAAGCTCCGCCGTCTTGAAACCCATCTCGGGCGTCAAAAAGCCCAGCATAGCCAAAACGCTGTACGACGGGCGGTCGATATGCGCCGGAAAAGCCGCACCGCCCATATCGCAGACTGTTTTGCTTATGTTGTCCACACTCAGCGCCGTCGATGTGGTAAGCAGGCATTCTTCTTCGCCCACAATCTCATCTTCGGCATCCATAATCAGCTGTCTGCCGAAAATTTCAGGCTTATTTTTGACAGGGGCGTAATACTTGCGGACATAATCGTTAAACTCCAGGCACTCCGCCAAATGAGGAAAAACGCAGACAACATGACATTCCTCTGCCGTGCAAAGCTCCATGCCGGGCAAAACCATCAGCGGCAGTCCTTTGGCGGCCTCTATGGCGGCGGCGCAGTTCAAAGACGAGTTGTGGTCGGTTACGGCAATAATATCCAGCCCCTTGATCGCCGCCATATTTACGATATTGTTGGGCGTCATATCCTCATCACCGCAGGGCGAAAGAGCCGAATGAATATGTAAATCATAGTAAAATTTCAAACTAAAACACCTCTAATAATTTAAAAGGTAAAAAATCAAAATTCGCCCTAAAACGGCTTGATTCATCAAAATTGTACAAATCCTACTCATTTTATCGGGATTAAATCGCTAATGTATTACCAAATTGGGCGTAATTTTTCAAATCACAAACAGCCGTTTTACAAGCTGAAAAACAAGGAACATCAACCGAAAGCAAACCGCTTTCGGTTGTTAAATTATTGCCGCAGAAAATCATTAAGCTTGCAGGCAGCGTCAAAAGCGTTTAATTCTGTACGCAGCATAACCACGCCCTGAGCTTCTGCCTTTGCCAAGGTTTCCGCTTCAACTTCGTTTTTTTCGGGAATAATCACACAGGCAACGTCTGCCAAAACGGCAACAGCCACCACGTTGACGTTGGTCATAATTGTTATCCAGGCGTTGCCCTCTTTGCACCTGCCGATGACATAGCTGAGCAAATCGCAGCAATAACCGCCTGTAATTTCGTTATCTGCCGCCTCGGCGGCGCAGGTCAGTATTTCAAAACCCGAAAATTCCGCAAATTCTTTAACATTCATAGGCTTCTCTCCTATTCCGTATCCGTTTTTTGTATTTTTCCAAATTTAGACATATGCTTTTTGGTGTCGAATAAATTACCCACATATTTGTCAAAACAGCAAAACACAATAAACATAT
>JAHZFN010000069.1:1541-4433 GCA_019421315.1 Peptococcaceae bacterium
ATTAATGATTTATTAATGATTTATTAATGATTTATTAATGATTTATTAATGATTTATTAATGATTTTTATTTATCGTCATCGGAAAAACGGCTGTCTATGCCATGGTCGGGACCGATTTTGTGCTTGCGCAGTTTTTTCTGCACTCTGGACTTCAGCAAGCCTGATTTTTCTCTGTCCAGATAGAAAATGCAGTCGGAAATTCTGCCGTAGCCCAAAACAATGTCCTCCGCCTGGGTTTGGCAGGTGGGAGCGCCGCAGGAGCCGCAGTCAAATCCCGGCAGACTTTTGGTAATTTCCTCAATCTGCATCCATTTTTCCATGGCGGAAATGGGGTCATCACTCAAAGATTTAAAGGGCTTTGCCTCCAACTCATTTTCCGAAAGAATTTTGGCATGAACAGGATTTTCGCCGTCATAAAAATTCTTGGCAACGGGCATGAATTTACGCAGGTTTTTAATTCTCGCCTTAGCGACAAAGGGATTGACAACCGTCAAAACGCCGCCGACACAGCCACCCGTGCAGGCGTTCAATTCCACAAAATCCAAATATCCCAAACCGTTGTTTTCAATTTCATCCAAAACGTTGATCACGTTTTCAATGCCGTCCGCCGCCAAATATTGGTCGTTAAGCAAGGCTGACGCCTCGCCGCCCGTAATTGCCCAGCTGATACCGATGATGCCGCTTTCCACGTTAATATCGTCAAAATCGTCGCGGGTCATAATTTTCACCAGCTGCATATAAACCTTATTCATGGACAAAACGGCATCAATGCCGCTGTTTTCAATGAACACGGGCGCCTTTGCCGCCGTGTTTTTGGCAGGGCAAGGCGAAATAAAGGCGCAGCAAATTTCTTCCTTCCGCAAACCTGTTTTTTTCATAATTTCCTGCTTGGCAAGCTTTGCCGCCAGCTCAACAGGTGTCAAAACAGGCAAAACATGGTCGCAAAGCTCAGGGAAACGCACCTGAATCAAACGCACAACAGCAGGACACGCCGAGCTTATAACAGGCTTCTTAATATCTTTTCTTTGAATATATTTTCTTGTGTAGTCAGAAACGATTTCCGCCGCCTTGGAGACCTCAAAAACCGAATCAAAGCCCATATTCAGCAGACCCGCAATAACATATTCAGGCGTATCCAAATTGTTAAACTGCGCAAAAAGCGAGGGCGCAGGCATCGCCACAATGTGCTTGTATCTGCCGTCGAAAATACTTTCAATTTCATCAAAAATGGGCATTTTGGCGTGCTGCGAGCAAATACGTATACATTCGCCACAGTCGATGCAGCGGCTGTCGATAATTCTGGCTTTGCCGCCGCGAACTCGGATTGCTCTGGTTGGGCAGTGTCGGATACAGTTTGTACAGCCAATACATTTGGTTCTGTCCAAAGTTACAGATCTTCTGATATTATTAGCTAACTTATTATCCACCGTATCACCCCATTTTCATATCTGTCATAATCTGTTTTAAATATCTGATATTCTGCTTTTTGTTTTTGTATTTTGTTCGGCGTCGCCTCAGCCGAAACGCCGAACATTTTACATTCTTGTTATTCTATTGCAAAAATTTATTATTTCAGCTTCACAATCATGGTGATTGTTGTGCCTTTGCCGACTTCGGTGTCGATTTTCATTTCGTCAGTGTATTTTTTCATATTGGGCAGTCCCATGCCTGCGCCGAACCCCAAAGCCCGCACGCTGTCGGGGGCCGTCGACCAGCCTAACTGCATAGCCTTTTCCACGTCGGGGATACCGGGGCCTTCGTCGGAAAGAACCATCTTAATTTGGTCGCCGGAAATTTCCACATCCGCCACACCGCCGCCGCCGTGAATCACCGTGTTGATTTCGCCCTCGTACATAGCGATGGCAACACGGCGCACAATTTCACCGGGGAAGCCCATCTTACGCAGAATTTTCTTTATGTTGCCGGATGCCTCGCCCGCCGCAGTAAAATTATCACCGTCTATATCGTAATGTAAATTCAATGCTGTCATACGCCTACACCTCGTGCGCCAAACCGTTGGCGTATAAAATGCCGGAGGCTTCAAACATTGCGTACTTCGTGGTTAAAACGCAAATGCCGGCATCAGCCGCCAAATTCACAATGGTTTCGTCGGGTTCCTTGCCTCGGACAAAAAGAATACACTTCATATCCAGCATTTCGGCGGTGCGCACCACCTGCACGTTCATCAAGCCCGTAATCAAAATGGACTGGTCTTTGACAAAAGCCAAAACGTCGCTCATCATATCGCTGGCGCTGGCGCTCATAACCTCCAAATCTTCCGAATCCGCTCCGCAGAGAGGCTTGGCATCAAGCAATTTTACAATTTCACTTATTTTCATCAATCATACCTCCGAAAAAAATAAACCGTCAACGCAGAAATCTTACAAAATATTATAACGGCGGTCATCGGCTTTTTTCATTTTCCTTAAAATTTTTAACACAATAAATACCGAATATTTATCGTCGGAACGCCCATTGCCGCCGTTCCGACGATTTCGGCGTTCTGCCGACTGCACCGCCGCCCAAGTGCATTTCAAAATAGTTCACATCATTTTTGTTGTCATTTTCACCATATTGTTTTCACATAAAAAACACAACTCTATTATAAAAGAAACCTACCGCTTTTGACAACAGCCTGAACAATATCAAGCCGCCTTTCGATTAAAGTATACTGTTTTTTGAATACATAATACTCAAATATAAACGAGTGCAATCTAAAAAACAAAATCGGCGCACTTGCCGTCCGTTATCCCAAACACTCCTAATATACAAATATTCCGCACCGCAAGTTTTTATTATAGGTTGGGGCATTAATTCTATATACTCTTACTGCTTCCTCGTCAAATAGTAGTCGGGGCAGAATTTGTAATACGGGCAGTCCGCCGTGTAAC
>JAHZFN010000070.1 GCA_019421315.1 Peptococcaceae bacterium
TTTGAAACACCCCACCTGGAGCATGGGGCCGAAAATTACGGTTGATTCGGCAACATTGATGAACAAAGGATTAGAAATCATCGAGGCGCACTGGCTTTTTGATGTGGATTATGATAATATTCAGGTGGTTATCCACCCCGAAAGCATAATTCATTCCATGGTGCAGTATAAAGACAGTGCAGTTTTGGCGCATATGGGGTATCCCGACATGAGAGTGCCGATTCAATATGCTCTGACTTACCCCGAAAGATTAGCAAATCCTTTGAAAAAGTTGGATTTTGCCGATTTGCGGAAAATTACCTTTATGAAACCTGATTTGGAACGTTTTCCCGCTCTCGGCATTGCCATAACGGCGGGGCGTTCGGGCGGCTCTTTGCCCATTGTTTTAAACGGCGCCAATGAGGTTTTGGTTTGGCGTTTTCTGCGGGATGAAATCGGCTTTTACGATATTTCAGACGGCGTTGAGAAAATTTTGGGCAAACATCAAAAAACGGAAAATCCGGGATTTGAAGAAATTTTGGCAATAGACGCCGAAAGCCGCAGAATGGCAGCGGAATATATACCGAAAAAATTTCTCTAATAACAAGGGAAAAATTCAATAAAAAAAATTCAATAAATAATAAATAAAATAACTTATTTTGAGATGATATTTTGAGAAGATAAGATAGTGTATAAAAAACGGTAAAAAATATACCGTGAAAATTTGAGGAGGTATGGCGTGAGTATAATTTATACTATTATAATATTGTGTATTTTGATTGTTACCCACGAATTCGGTCATTTCATTGTTGCCAAAATCAACGGCATATATGTTGAGGAATTCGCTTTGGGCATGGGTCCGAAGATTATTCAATGGGGCAAGAAAGAAACAAAATACAGTTTGCGGCTTTTCCCAATCGGCGGTTATGTGAAAATGCTGGGGGAAGACGACGAATCGGAAAGTCCCAGAGCTTTTTGCAACAAGGGAGTTTTGGCGAGAATGGCTGTGGTTTTTGCGGGACCCTTTATGAATTTTGTTTTCGCAATTATCTTTTTCATGGTTGCTTTTATGTATTTCGGTGTGGCGGATACCAACGCCGTGATCGGTGAAATTTCTCCTGACGGACCTGCGGCGCAGGCAGGTCTTATGGACGGTGACGTTGTTTTGAGCATAGATGGCAACAATGTCAGCACCTGGGAGGATATGGTTGGTTATATTCAGCCTGCCGCCGACCAAGAGCTGACTCTGGAGGTGGAAAGAAACGGCGAAGCTTTCAGCACAACCGTAATTCCACAGTATAACGAAGAATATAAATGTGCCCTAATCGGCATTAAACAGCACATTACCAAAGCAAATATTGTGCAGTCGATTAAAATGGGTTTTGTGGAAACCTACCAATTTACGGCGCTTTTGATAAAATCCTTGTATCAAATGGCGACGGGACAGATGGCTGTTGATGTGGCAGGTCCCGTGGGCATGGTGAATATCGTTGGGCAGTATGCCAACGAAGCAAGTATGTATTTATTTATGCTGGCAGGCATTTTAAGCATTAACCTGGGCATTATCAATCTTTTGCCGTTCCCCGCTTTGGACGGCTCCCGTCTGGTGTTTTTGGCAATTGAGGGCATAAGAAGAAAACCCGTGCCGTCAGAAAAAGAAGCAATGGTGCATTTTGTGGGTATTGTTATTTTGATGGCTTTGATGGTTGTCATAACGGTGAATGACATAAGCCGTTTGGTCGGCTGACAAACAGTAAATTAATATCGCAGTAAATATCGCAGTAAACGAGAAAATATAAAACAAAGAGGCTATTATGGAAAGAAGAAAATCCAGACAGATTAAAGTGGGCAATGTGGCAATCGGCGGCGATGCCCCTGTGGTTATTCAG
>JAHZFN010000007.1:0-1083 GCA_019421315.1 Peptococcaceae bacterium
CTCAATCTGAGGTTCAATCCAATACAAATTGGAGCAGTGAATAAGTTTATTTGCCTGGGTGCAGATGGCATCCACAACACGCGGGTTGCAGTGTCCGACAGAATTAACGGCGATACCCGCAACAAAATCCAAATATTCCTTGCCGTCGGCATCCCAAACACGGCAGCCTTGACCTTTGACCATTGCCATCGGCAGCCTGCCGAAAATATTCATCAAGTATTTTTCACCCTCTGCCACCAGTTGGGCGTTGGTTTTCTCTTCCGTTACACTTACCATATTTCTATCCTTCTTTCTTTTTAACGACTTTTTTACGACGTGGATGTTGTTAAACTTCGGAGATACTTTCGTACCGCTATTTTAACTCAGCAAAATCTTTTTGTACGCATTCGTTTGCCCGCCCTGAGTGCTTGGCGGTGTGCATTCTGAGTTAATTTTACTTGCAACGCCGCAAAAGCACCGCCTATCGTGCCGCTGCCCGGGTCTGTTATTTTTTATATACCATAGTCCCAATACCCTTTTTGGTGAACACTTCCAAAAGAATACTGTGCTGAACTCTGCCGTCCAAAATGTGGGTTCTTTCCACGCCGCCTTCCAAGGCGTCCACACAGCAGAAAATCTTCGGCAGCATACCGCCTGCAATAACACCTTTTTCCACCAAATTGTCAACTTCGTCGACTTTCAGGCGGGAAATGAGAGTGCTTTTATCTTCATAATTGGCGTAAAGCCCTTCAACGTCTGTCAAAAGAACCAGCTTTTCGGCTTTAAGAGCCGCCGCAACCTTGCCCGCCACAATATCGGCGTTAACATTAAAACTTTCGCCGTTAGGACCGATGGCAACAGGAGAAATAACGGGAATATAGCCTTTGTCCAGCAAATAATCTATAAGTTCGTTGTTGACAGTGTCGATTTCGCCGACAAAGCCCAAATCGCAGGCTTCCTCTTTGCCCCCAACGTCTTTTTTAACAGTCGTTTTTTTGTGTGCTTTCAGCAAATCGGCGTCCTTGCCGGAAAGACCTACCGCCAAACCGCCCGCCTGATTGATTTCGCTGACAATACTGCTGTTCACCTTACCCACCAAAACCA
>JAHZFN010000007.1:1093-7925 GCA_019421315.1 Peptococcaceae bacterium
CATTTCCACAACGTCAATGGTATCGGCATCCGTATAACGCAGACCGTTGATAAAATTGGATTTTATCTCCAGGCTGTCAAGCATTTTGTTAATATCGGGACCGCCGCCATGCACCAAAACGGGGCGCATGCCAACCAACTGCATCAAAACAATGTCGCTGATCACAGCTTGTTTAAGTTCTTCGTTAATCATGGCATTGCCGCCATATTTCACAACAACGGTTTTGCCATGGAATTTTTTAATGTATGGTAAAGCCTCCACCAAAATTTCCGCCTTTTGCAGAGGTGTTATTTCGTTCATCGTTACCCTTCCTTTTGCATAATCTCTTTTAAATAATTTATTATTTACCAAATTTACCAATTCTACTAAATTTGCAAACGCCGCCCTTAACTGCGGTAATCGGCGTTGATTTTAACATAGTCATAGCTTAAATCGCAGCCCCAGCCGATGGCGGATGCTTCGCCGTCGTGCAGGTCGATCAAAATCCGGATTTCTTTGGCTTTAAGCACTTCTGCGGCAATATCTTCGTCAAATTCCAAACCGCCGCCGTCTGCCATCAGCTGAATTTTGCCGTTTTCGCTTTCCAGCCAAAGTTCAACTTTTGCGGGGTCAAACTCGGCGCCCGAATAACCGACCGCACAGATAATTCTGCCCCAGTTGGCGTCTTCGCCGAAAAATGCCGCTTTAACCAAGCTGGAATCAATAACAGCCTTGGCGGCTTTGCGGGCGTCGGCTTTGGTTTTAGCACCGTCAACATGACATTCCAATGCTTTGGTGGCACCTTCGCCGTCGGAAGCCATCATTTTGGCAAGGTTTTTGGCAACCTCATAAAGAGCTTCCACAAACTCAGCATAACCCTCGTCGCCGCAGTTAATTTCGTCGTTGCCGACCATACCGTTTGCCAAAACCAACATTGTGTCGTTGGTGCTGGTATCGCCGTCAACAGTAATCATGTTAAATGTGTCGTCTGCCACTGCTTTGCAGGCAGTCTGCACCGCTTCCGAAGAAAGCTTTAAGTCCGTTGTGATAAAACAAAGCATTGTCGCCATGTTGGGGTGAATCATGCCCGAACCCTTGGCAATGCCGCCCACATGGACGGTTTTGCCGCCAAATTCATATTCCACGGCGTATTCTTTGATATAAGTATCGGTTGTGGCAATGGCGTCCGCTGCGTGCTCACTGCCCAAAGCCAAAGGCGAAAGGTCGGCGATAACGCTGGGAACGCCGCCCGAAAGCATGGACATGGGCAGCTGCACACCGATTACACCTGTGGAGCAAACGAGAATTTTATCTTTTGGCAGGCGGCTGTAATGTGCCGCCAAATCCAATGTTTTGTCAACGTTCTTTTTGCCTGTTTCGCCTGTACAGGCGTTGGCGTTGCCGCTGTTGGCAAAAATAGCCTGGGCTTCGCCGCCTTTAATCACTTCTCGGCACCATTCAACGGGAGCGGCGGCAAATTTGTTGGTGGTGAAAACACCGCCTGCTTTTGCCATAACGTCCGATTTAATAAATGCCAAATCTTTTTTTCTGGTAATGCTTTCTTTGATACCGCAGTAAAAACCTGCCGCAGAAAAGCCTTCGGCGGCACAAACCCCGCCGTCTGTTTTTTTAATATCAACCATATCAGTATCCTCCGTTTATATCAAAAAAAATCAAATTATCAATGGAAATCAAGGAAACATCGGCACTTGCCGAAGCCCTGTATTTTCGGGCAGTCCGAAAATAATGTTCATGTTCTGCACTGCCTGACCTGCGGCGCCTTTCACAACGTTGTCGATACAGGAGCAAACGATAACCCGCCCCGTTCTCAAATCCGCTTTCAAATTAACGTCGCAGAAGTTGCTGCCGGCAACCCATTTGGTGTGAGGCCAAACCTCGTCGGGCAGAACCCGGACAAAATATTCGTCGGCATAAGTTTCTTCATATAATTTCTTCAAATCGGTGCTTTTGCCCTTTTCCGTCAATGCGGCATACATTGTGGAGAGAATGCCCCGTGTCATCGGTGTCAAATGGGGCGTGAAATTTATCAGTGCCTTTTCACCGCTGATTCGGGAAAGGCTCTGTTCCATTTCAGGGGTATGTCTGTGGCAGGCCACCTTGTAAGCATTTATGCTTTCGTTGCATTCGGAATAAACCGTGGTGGAACCGGGGGTTCTGCCTGCACCGCTGACACCCGATTTGGAATCTATGATAATGCTCTGCATATCAATCATGCCGTTTTTGGCAAGTGGGTACAATCCCAAAGCCACGCTGGTGGGGAAACAACCGGGGTTGCCGATGATTTCGGCGTTTTTCACCTTTTCCCGCCAAATTTCCGGCAAACCGTAAACTGCCTTGGCGGCAAGTTCGGGATTGTTATGATGAACCTTGTACCATTCTTCATATATATTTACATCGTTAAAACGGAAGTCGGCACCCAAGTCTATCACCTTAACGCCCTTTTGGCAGAGAGCCGTTGCCGTGTCCACAGCGTGTCCGTGGGGCAGAGCCAAAAACACAACGTCCGCCGCCTGCGCCATCTTGTCAATGTCCAACTCTTCAACCATCAAATCCGCAAAGCCTCGCAAATGCGGCCAAACTTCCAATATATGCTTACCGGCATTGGAATGACCCGTTGCCATAACCAATTCCGCTTCGGGGTGCTGACAAATCAAACGGCATAATTCTCCGCCGCCGTAGCCTGCGGCGCCGATTACTCCAACTTTAATCATATTTATTACCTCCAAAAATTCCGCTTCTTTTTACGAATAACATTATACCACAACGATGTATTAATATGCAACACCATTTCGCATATTTTTCCAATAAATCAGCTTTATTTTGCGATATTTTTGTGAAAAGTCGCCATCATTTATACATTTACCTTGAATAATTGTATACAAAATGCTTTTTCGGCTTTTTTGCCGCTACACAACCCAAACTGTATAAAACACAGGGTTATACAAAGCTATATGCAAAATCCCATAACGCCCCGAACAAAAAAACAAAGGCTTTGCCGTCTGCCAAAGGTTCACCTAAAAAGAATTAACAGAAATCTCCTCACTGCATAATATATTTATGAAAAACATTTTTTCCGAACAAATTAAAAAACAAATCCAAAAGGAGGATTTTGTATGACAAAAGACAAAACCACAACGCAAACGGCAAAAAACACCGCCGCAGGCAAAGAGCAAAGCCTTGCCAACCTATCCCAACAGCTGCTGAATATAGCCGACCGGCTGACCGCCCTGGCAAAGCTGATGGAAAGCGGAGAAAGCCCGTCCCAATCGGCAAACTGCGGCGTTCAAAAAAACAACGCCGCATTATCGTCCCAAGAGGAGAAAACAGAGAAAGCGAACAAGCCACCGAAACCCGAAAACCCCACCCAACCGCAAGAGGCTGCCACCGAAGCAAAATCTGCCGAAACGCCGCAAACCGACAAAAGCAAAACCACAACCCAAACAGCAGAAAACAAAACCGGCCGCCAAATCGGCGGCGGTCTGAACGGCATGGCGGGCAATTTGAATTTGAAAAATCTGCCCGGCTTGGGCAATCTTTTCGGCGGACTTGGAGGTTTGGGCATGGGCGGCGCCGCAAGTCTTGCAGGCAAAATGCCCCAATCGGTGGAAGAACTCCAAAACAACCCGCAGATGATGGCAATGCTGAGTTCTTTGGAAAACAACCCCTATCTCCTGAACACAGCTGCGGCAATGAGCGGCATGGACAAAGAACAGATACTGACAGCCATCAAAGGTCTGCAAAGCACGGCAGCATCCGCAGACGCCGACACCACAACCGAAAAAGCCGCCGCAAGCGCCGCCCCTGCCGCAAATCCCTTAGGCAATTTAAACCTTAACTCTTTGGGAGATTTATCAAAGCTTTTCGGCGGACAAAATCCCGCCGCAGGTATGGGTGGAATGGGCAGCCCTACCATGCCCGCAAACGCCGCCAATACCGCCATGCCGCCCCAAATGCCGACGGGAGCCGCCATGAGCGTGGGCGGAGCCATGCCCCTGCGCGGCACCATAGGCGGCGACCCCCTTACAAATCTCCTCAACCAATGGCACTGGACCCCTCTCCGCAGCTGATTTTGACGACGTCGTGTTGTTAAACTTCGTAATTTAGGTCTGTTCGCTATTTTAACTCGGTTAAATCTGTTTATGCGCATTCTTTTGCCGCACCGGGTGCTTATTGGGGTGCAACTAAGTTAAATTATGTTTAGCGGTCTTTATTGTTATGTGGTTGCATTTAAAGCCAACATTCTGACGAACAGTATGCTAAACTATAATTTATCTAAGCGGCACCCCGTAAAGCACCAAGCTAACAAAAAAGAATGCGCAATAACAGACTTCACTGAATTAAAATAGCGTTTAGCCCGTACCTCCGAAGTTTAACAAGAAGAAGTCTTAAAAAAATGTCAATCTGCTGAAGAATAGTAGGAGAGTATTCCTGCATAAACGCCATATGCCAGCTTGCACTGATACTCGTCATCGTTTAAAAGATTTTCTTCTGCCGCATTGGATAAAAAGCCCACCTCCACAATAACGCTGGGGATAGTCAGGTTTTTAACAATATAAATATTGTCTATGCTCATGGCAACACGGTCCGTATTGCCAACATTATCAATAATCGCCTGCTGGATACTTTCCGCCAAAGCCTTTCCCTCCGCACTGTTTTTGTGGTAAAAGGTCTGGGCGCCGCTGTATTGGTGCTGGGGCAAAAAATTCGCCTGAATGCTGATAAAAACATCGGCGTCGTTATTATCGGCAACGGCAACCCTTGCCGCCATATCAGCTTTTTTACTATCCGCCAAAGCCTTATCCTCGGTTCTGGTCTCGATAACGGCGGCGCCGCTTTGCCGCAGATAATCCGCCAGCCGCCTGCTGACAGCCAAATTGATGTCCTTTTCCTTGGTTCCCGCAAGCCCGATCGCTCCCGGGTCAAAGCCGCCGTGACCTGCGTCCACCACAACAGTCTTGCCGATCATGGTTTCGGAAAGCACATCCCTTATGTCGTAATCGTAGCTGTTCTGCCTGCTTGAGCCAACCCCGACAGCCGCCAAAACGCCCGCTGCCAACAAAAACACGGCGATTTTTCTGCCCATTTGATGTTTTTTACTTATTACACTTTTTGTGATTTTTGAAAACATAATATTATTTTTTAATTTTATTTCTTGTTTTATATTCGTTATATTTTGCTTTGCTTTTTTGCCGTTCATTTTGACGCCTCCGCACTTGTTTGCCGTTTTAGATTTTTTCTAAAAATGATTATGGCGGCACCAACAAAAATATGCACCTCGCAGAAAAGAAAAAAAACAGCTTGGTTTGCTGTCAAGCAAACCAAGCTGTTTTTCGACTATAACATATATTATCTAAATCTAATATTATCTAAATCTAATATTATCTAAATCTAATATTATCTAAATCTAACTAAATTTAACTTCATCGGGTTAACATAACGAACTGAACAATTCTCCGAAATTCAACAAAACGCCGAACTTAAACTTCCATAATAATGGGCAAAACAATGGGCTTTCTGCCGGTTTGTTCATAAAAATATTTTGCCAAAGCAGAGCGCAGATGATTTTTCATGGCGGGTAAATTATAATTTTTGCCCAAATAATCATCGCAGATGTTCTGCACAATCTGCTCAGCCTCGCTGATAATCAAATCGTTGTCACGTTCGTAAACAAAACCTCTGGATACCAGATACGGGTCGGTTACAGTGCGACCGTTTTTCTTGTCCATAACGATGTTGGCGATAACAATGCCGTCGTTGGAAAGCTGACGGCGTTCTTTCAGCACCGCCGTGCCGATGTCGCCGACACCCAAACCGTCAATCAAAATTCTGCCGGAATGAACCTTGCCGTTAATTTTGCCTTGGGTGGGGGTTATATCCAGAACCTGACCGTTTTCCAAAAGAAAAATATTTTCGGGAGCAACGCCCATTTTTTCTGCCAGTTTGCCGTGGGCGCAAAGCATTCTGTATTCGCCGTGCACAGGCATAAAGAACTTGGGCTTAACCATGTTGAAAATCAATTTCAAATCTTCAATGCTGGCATGACCCGAAACGTGGATTCCCAAACCTCTGCCGTACATCACATCGGCGCCGCGGCGGTACAAATTGTCAATGGTTTTGGCAACGGTTTTTTCGTTGCCGGGGATGGCGTTGGCAGAAATCACAATCAAGTCGCCTTGGCGGATTTTGATCTGCTTATGCTCGCCCTGACTCATTCTGGTCAGTCCCGCAAAGGATTCCCCCTGGCTGCCTGTTGTCAAAATTGTAACCTTGTTGTCGGGGTAACTGTTAATTTGAGAAATATCCACCAAGGTATCGGGCTTCAGCTGCAAATATCCCAAATCCATGGCAATCGCCATAACATTGGTCATACCTCGTCCCACCACGGAAACCTTGCGGTTGGTGGCTTCTGCCGCCCAGATAACCTGTTGAATGCGGTGAACATTGGAAGCAAAGCTGGTAACAATAATTCTGCCTGTGGCGCCCAAAAACGTTGTCTCCAAGGTTTGACCGACAACCTTTTCCGATGCCGTAAAACCCGGGCGTTCCACGTTGGTGCTGTCTGCCAGCATCAAAAGCACGCCTTGTTCTCCCAACTCGGAAAATCTCGCCAAATCCATAAATTGGTTGTCCACGGGCGACATATCCAGCTTGAAATCACCTGTATGCACAATAATGCCGGCCGGAGTGTGTATTGCCAAAGCAAAGGAATCGGGGATACTGTGGGAAACTCTGATAAATTCCACCTTGAAGGGTCCCACCTCCACAACATCACGGTTGCGAACCTCATTCAGCTGTATACCGTTGACATTATGCTCCTCCAGCTTGCCTTTAA
>JAHZFN010000071.1:0-3324 GCA_019421315.1 Peptococcaceae bacterium
CCTGTCCGCTTATCTGCCTTTAAGCCATTTATAAAGCTTAATGCCGCCGACTTGTATGATTTCCACAACAATAATGAAAATTATAACGGTTCTGTACATAATAGTCTTGTTAAAGCCCTGGTAACCGTAGGTCAAAGCGATGGCGCCCAGACCGCCGCCGCCGACCGTTCCCGCCATAGCGGTCATACCGAGAATATTAATAATTAAAATTGTGCTGCCGTAAATCATAATGGGCATGGAGTCTTTCAAAACAATTTTATAAATAATCTGCCAATCTGAGGCGCCGAAAGACTGCGCCGCTTCAATCAAGCTTTTATCAACCTCGTTCAGGTTGCCCTCAACCAATCTGGTTGCCGTCGCAGCGCCCGCAATGCTGATGGGGAAAATGGCAGCAATATTGCCGATAGGCGTGCCGACAACAATTCTGGTAACGGGAATCAAAGCAACAACCAAAATAATAAATGGAAAAGAGCAGATAACGTTGATAACAGTATTGATGGTCTGATAAACCACTTTGTTCTCTTTCAAGCCGCCGACATTTGTCATAAACAAAACTATGGCGATGGCAAAGCCCAGAATTAAAGAAAACAGCGTTGCCCAAAAGAGCATGAATATGGTTTCCCAAATGCCTTCCGGCACAATTTTCAAGAATAACTCCCATTGCTTAGGATCCATTTATAACACCTCCGCTTCCACGGCACATTTTTTCAAATATGTCAAAACAGGCTCCACATCCTCCGGCCGCACATTAATATACACCGAGCCCATGATTTTATCTCTGTATTGATCCATTTTGCTGAAAACCAGCTTATATTTAATGCCAAGTTCTGCGGCAATTCCCGCAAATACCTCGTCAGGCTGAGAATCTTTGGCGTAGATAATGCGGATATTTTTGCCTGTTGACGGCAAGGCTGCCGTTTCGTCCTCACCGGAAAAATCAATAAACGCCTGAGGCGAATTGAGAAGTACATCCTCAACCAAGCCTTCCGCAGACACAATACCGTTTTGCAAAACGGCAACTCTGTTGCAAACCTGACGAACAACGGACATTTCATGGGTTACAATGACAATGGTTACACCCAGCGTTTCATTGACCTTTTTCAGCAACGCCAAAATATCTTTGGTTATTTTGGGATCCAATGCCGATGTTGCTTCATCGCAAAGGAGTATTTTAGAATCCAAAGCCAAGGCTCTGGCAATGGCAACCCTTTGCTTTTGACCGCCGCTTAAATTTTTGGCCTTCTCATTGATTTTGGCATTCAGCCCTACCAAATTAACCAGCTCTTTAACTTTAACATCAATATCCTTTTTGCTGTATTTCCAACATTCCAAAGGAATAGCAATGTTTTTGTAAACAGTCTCTCTTTCCATAATGGAAAAATGCTGAAATATCATACCGATATTGCGGCGAAATTTTCGCAGGTCAATTTTTTTTGCCAAATCCTTAACCTCGGTGCCGTCCACCTTAAGACTGCCTTCATAATGCTTTTGTAAACCGTTGATACAGCGGAGCATTGTGGATTTACCGGCGCCGCTTTGACCAATAAGCCCGTAAATATCGCCATCATATATATTAAGCGTAATACCCTTTAAAACGTCCAGAGAACCGTAGGATACTCGCAAATCATTAACCTCTATCAACTGAAATCCCCCTGTCGGCAATAAAATTTTAATGATTTTTAATGATTTTTTATAATTTTTTTGCAATTAAACAAAAAGCGTACAGGGCAAACAAAGCTGCCCCGAACGCTTTTTATAATAATCTGTTCAAAACTGATAAATCAGCTGTTATTTATCAAAAACTATGATAAAGCTGCCATCGTTGGCTTTTTCCAAGTTAGCTTTTGCTGTATCGGATGTGAAAGCAGCCATCATATCTTTAACCCATTGCTGGTCGGCGTCTTTGGCGTTGATTGCAACACCTTGTGCCAAATTAGACAAAGCATCGGTGTATTCTTCGGTGTAGAGCAAACCGCTTGTATCATAGTTGCCTGTATACATTGTGGGGTTGTAAGCAACAATCATGTCAACATCTGCCAATGTTGTGGGAACGTTGGGTTCTTCGGCTTCGATAAATTCGATATTTTTGGGATTTTCCACAATATCTTCGGCAACATAATAATCACCGTATTGAGGAGCGTCTGCCAATTTAATCAAGCCTGCATTTTGCAGCAAAATCAAAGTACGGTCTTTGTTGGAAGCATCGCTGCAGATTGCAACCTGAGCGCCGTCGGGCAATTCGTCCATGCTTGTCCATTTGGAAGAATAGCAGCAGAATGGTCCGAAGATAATGGGGGGCTGCATGAATTCCAGATTGTAACCAGAATCGTCAACAAATGTCTGCATATAAGCTTCATGCTCCATAAAAATGGCATCAACATCACCAGCATCCAAAGCAGTGTTGGGTTGAATGGGGTCTTGGAACATAACAACTTCCATTTCATAGCCTTGTTCTTTCAAAGCATCGCGGATAGCTTCCGTTACCTGTTCATTGGTTGCGGTTGTACCGATTTTGATAACTGTTTTTTCGGCGTTATCTGCCGTGCCTTCTTCTGCATTATCAGAGCTGCCGCAGCCGGCAAAAACAAACAAGCCCATTACCAATGCCAGCATCAATACTAATGACTTTTTCATAATTCTCTGCCTCTTTTCATTAAAAATTAAAAAGTAATATTAGGGTATTAAACCAATGAAACCATGATAATGCAAAATATATCTCGCAGTCAAATAAATTATTTTTTTACAAAATACATCTCACATAAAATATATTTATGGCATAAATTTTCTTAAAATTTATTTCACAATAAGCGTTTTTTAGAAAAACAATTTTATTTATTATTGTTCTGCACTCCGCCACATAAACTAAGCGTTCCATTCAAAAACTGTGTATTATTTATGAATAAAACAACAATATTCAGACGTATTTTATACCTTAATCTTTCGGTATTTTGACATAAATAATTAATATATTTTTTCTCTGCATATGCCTAAACAACCGGTAAATACAAATAATACAACAGCATTTTGACAGTCCGTTTGAGCAATATTCACCGAGCACAGTTTCTTTATCGAGATTGTACAAATCATATATGAGACATAAAAAAACCGCCTACCCTTGGGGATAAGCGGTTTTGCCTGTTAATTTTCTATTAAAAGTTTAATTCAAAACTTATTTGTCAAAATATCTTTTGATCAAGCCGCGGAAAGCTGCGCCGTGGCGGGCCTCGTCTTTAGCCATTTCATGAACTGTGTCATGAACTGCATCATAGCCCAATTGTTTTGCCAATGTTGCCAATTCTTTTTTGCCTGCGCAAGCGCCGTGTT
>JAHZFN010000071.1:3334-6414 GCA_019421315.1 Peptococcaceae bacterium
AAGAGTTCGGCAAATTTTGCAGCGTGTTCAGCTTCTTCGTAAGCAGCTTTTTCCCAGTACAAACCGATTTCGGGATAACCTTCACGATGAGCAACACGAGCCATGGCAAGATACATACCTACTTCTGTGCATTCGCCTGTGAAATTGGCACGCAAACCGTCGATAACTCTTTGATCCATATCTTTGGCAATGCCTACTCTGTGTTCATCAGCGAAAGGAGCATCGCCTGTTTCGTCCATTTTTTCAAATTTATCGGCGGGAGCTTTGCATTGCGGACAGAATTCGGGAGCTGCATCGCCTTCATAAACATAACCACAGATTTTACATACAAATTTAGCCATATCAAATTACCTCTTTCCTTACTTAATTTTTTATTATTCTTTTTAATATTCCTAATCCTTATTGATAACAATTATCAATAAATTTAATTATATTATACACCATTTTCAGCTAAAGTCAAGAGAATTTAAAAGATTTTCTTAAAAAAATTGTTAATATTTACCAAATAATTTTTTTTCATATAAATACAAAGTTTTCAATGCAATCAATTTCAGATAATTACGGAATATTCTCGGTTTTGGCTTGTCTGCCCGCCTCATTATGTTATATAATATATAATGAAGTTTAATATATTAATGAAGTTATTTATTCGCTGTATTCTGTCGGTTTGAGACGGAATTTCAAGGAGAGTTATATTAATTTTAAAGGGATAATATAAAGGAGATTTATCATGACTAACAAAGTGTATCGTGTTTTTGTTGAGAAAAAGCCGCCCTTTGCGGTGGAGGCAAAGCACCTGTTGGAGGACATTCGCACCAATTTGCGGATAACGGAATTGTCTGATCTGCGTTTGTTTAACCGTTACGACTGCATGGGCATTGACGATGCGGAATACAAAGCCGCCTGCAAAACAATTTTTGCGGAACCGCCCGTTGACAACATATATACGGAACTGCCGAACTGCGACTGCGCCGCTGTTTTCGCAATCCAATATCTGCCGGGGCAGTTTGACCAAAGAGCCGATTCCTGCGCCCAGTCCATTCAGCTTTTGACTCAAAAAGCCAGACCTTTAACAAGGAGCGCCAAGGTTTATATGCTTTTCGGAAACGTGTCCGCCGAACAAACAGAGACCATCAAAAAATATTTAATCAATCCTGTGGAATCCATGGAAGCCTCCATGGATAAGCCGAACACTCTGGAAGAAGTTTTTGCACAGCCTGAAACCGTGGCAACTTTGGACAGCTTTATTGATTTGGATGAAAAGGGACTGCAAGCTATGATTTCCGAATTGGGTTTGGCGATGGATTTGGCAGACATCAAATTTTGCCAAAATTATTTTAAAACCGAAAACCGCAATCCGACCATTACGGAAATCCGCATGATCGACACCTACTGGTCCGACCACTGCCGTCATACCACATTCCAAACAGAAATCAACGATACTGTTATCGCACCCGAATACATCAAAAAATCCTTTGAAAAATACCTCAGCTACAAAAAAGAATTGGGAAGGGGCGAAAAGCCCGTTTGCCTGATGGAAATTGCCACCATGGCAATGCGTTATTTAAAAGCCGCAGGCAAACTGCCCAATCTGGATGAAAGTGAGGAAATCAACGCCTGCTCCGTCAAAATCAAAGTAAACGTTGACGGCACAAATGAAGACTGGCTTTTGATGTTCAAAAACGAAACCCATAACCACCCGACGGAAATTGAACCTTTCGGCGGGGCGGCAACCTGCCTGGGCGGCGCCATCCGTGATCCGCTGAGCGGTCGTTCCTATGTTTACCAGGCAATGCGTGTAACAGGCGCAGCCAATCCTTTGGCGCCCATAAACGAAACTCTTCCCGGCAAGCTGCCCCAGAAAAAGCTGGTAACAACAGCCGCCGCAGGCTATTCCTCATACGGCAACCAAATCGGCTTGGCAACGGGTCTTGTCAACGAAATTTACCACCCAGGCTATGTGGCAAAAAGAATGGAAATCGGCGCTGTGGTGGGCGCTGCACCGATGAAAAACGTGGTGCGGGTTCGTCCCTCCGCAGGCGACATAATTATTCTTTTGGGCGGTTCAACGGGTCGTGACGGCTGCGGCGGTGCCACAGGCTCCTCCAAATCCCATACCAAGGAATCATTGACCTCCTGCGGCGCAGAGGTACAAAAAGGCAATCCGCCGGAAGAAAGAAAAATCCAAAGACTTTTCAGAAACGGCGACGTTACCAAGATGATCAAACGCTGCAACGACTTTGGTGCAGGCGGCGTATCCGTTGCCATCGGCGAGTTGGCTGACGGACTGCAAATCAATCTGGACGCCGTCCCCAAAAAATACGAAGGCCTTGACGGTACAGAGCTTGCCATTTCCGAATCACAGGAAAGAATGGCAGTTGTTATTGCCGCCGCCGACAAAGAAAAATTCCTGGCAGCGGCAAAAAAAGAAAATTTGCAGGCGGTTCAGGTTGCCGTGGTTACGGAAGAACCCCGCCTGAAAATGAACTGGAAGGGCAACACCATTGTTGATATTGCCAGAAGCTTTTTGGACAGCAACGGCGCCGCCAAACACACTGACATTAAAGTTGAAAAAGCTCAGTTGGAAAATATCTATAAACAATATGAAGAAAAAATTACAGGCAATACATACAAAGAAAAACTCGTCAGCTGTCTGACTGACTTAAATACCTGCTCCCAGAAAGGTCTGGTTGAACGCTTTGACAGCACCATCGGTGCAGGAACCGTTACCATGCCCTTCGGCGGCAAAACTCAGCAGACGCCGACTCCTTTTATGGCGGCAAAAATCCCTCTGCTGCACGGCACAACCAACACCGCCTCCATCATGAGCTATGGCTTTAATCCCTACATTTCTGCCGTCAGCCCGTACCACGGCGCTATGCTTGCTGTTGTGGATTCCGTTGCCAAACTGGTGGCAGCAGGCCTGCCATATCAAGAGCAATGGCTGACCTTGCAGGAATATTTTGAAAGAACCAACAACGACCCTGCTCGCTGGGGCAAACCGTTTGCCGCTTTGCTGGGCGCTTTCGAGGCGCAGGACAGGCTGGGCATTGCAGCAATCGGCGGCAAAGACAGCATGA
>JAHZFN010000072.1 GCA_019421315.1 Peptococcaceae bacterium
AGCAACCAGCTGACCCGCACGGCTGATTTTGAAAGCTGTTTTTTTGATGGTTTCGGCAACAACTCCGAAATCCTTGCCTTTAACTTTTTCCAAAGCATATTTTACAACGCCGGGACCGCTGACACCAACATTAATAACGGTGTCGCTTTCTCCAACGCCGTGGAATGCGCCCGCCATAAAAGGATTGTCCTCCGGAGCATTAACGAAAACTACCAGCTTGGCACAGCCCATGCAGTTTTGATCGGCTGTTCTTTCGGCAACTTCGCGGATAATTTCGCCCATTTCCTTGATAGCATACATATTCAGTCCTGCTTTGGTTGTGCCAACGTTAACAGAACTGCAAACCTTGTTGGTTGTTGCCAAAGCTTCGGGGATAGAAGAAATTAAAACACGATCGCCTTTGGTAAAGCCTTTTTGCACCAATGCGGAATAACCGCCCAGGAAATTAACGCCTGTGGTTTCCGCCGCTTTATCCAAGGCCTTGGCAATCTGAACGCATTGGTCTGAATTAAAAGGATTGGCAATGATGGAAACGGGAGTAACGGAAATTCTCTTGTTCACGATGGGAATACCGAATTCCGTTTCAATGTCTTCGCCTGTTTTCACCAATTTTTCCGCTTTGGTTGTAATTTTATCGTAAATTCTTGTGCATACTTTGTTAATGTCGTCGCCTGCGCAATCCATCAGAGAAATACCCATGGTGATTGTGCGGACATCGAGATGCTGGTTGTCCACCATCTCAATGGTTTCCATAATATCTTTAATACCAAGTTTTGTCATAGTTATCCTCCCAATCTCATGTGTTCAAATGCACTTAAATGCTGTGCATTGCATTGAAAACGTCTTCTCGCTGCACACGGATTGAAACACCGAAATCCTGAGCAATGGCGTCAAGGGATACCGCCAGTTCTCTGAATTCGCAGGTCATTTCTGTGGCGTCCACCAGCATAAGCATTGTAAAGATTGAACCGCCCATAACCGTTTGGGAAATATCCAGAATGTTGATGTTATATTCTGAAACAATCTTGGTTACATTGTAAATAATACCGACCTTGTCGCCGCCTAATACTGTAATAATCGCACGCATTGTTTTACCTCCGTTCGGTTTGTTCTGTATCTGAATTTTCCAATTAATAAACATTATATAAAATTTTTTCAAAAAAAATAATTTTATAATCGTATTATTATAGCATATTTTACCGTTTTTTTCAAGACAACCATAAAATTATTTGATAATTAATAATTAAAATAATAAATAATTAAAAAACCGAGTACATTGGCAATTAATCCGACGGCTCGGTTTTTTGATTTACAAATTTATATTATTTGCCTGCGGCTTTTCTGCCTTCGGCAAATGCCAAAAGATTGGCTTCCAGGAATTTCGGCGGAACCTTTTCCTTTAAGACGTCCAGCCAAATCTGCTCGTCAATATTCATCTGGGCGGAAAGCACACCCAAAAGCACAACGTTAACGGCTTTGGGGTTATGGCACTTCATGGCAACTTCCAAAGCGTCCAACGCCACAACGTCGCATTTTTCCCGCAGCTGTTCCAAGCCGTTTTCGGGATATTCGGCCGCACCGATTACAACAGGCATCGGCATCATTTTCTGAACGTTAACGATCATTTTGCCGTCAGGCTTCAAAGACGGCTGATGGCGCATTGCTTCCAAAAGCTCGAAAGCCAAAATCAAATCCGCCGTGCCTGCGGGAATGATGGGAGAATTGACTTTTTCACCAAAACGCACTTGTGTTACAACACTGCCTCCCCTTTGGCTCATGCCGTGAATTTCGGAAACCTTAACGTCGTAACCTGCCGCCTGAACCACGCCTGAAAGCACACGGCTGGCAAGGATAGTTCCCTGACCGCCGACACCCACTATCAAAACATTAGTAACTTTATTCATCTCTCATTCACCCCTATTCCTCAATGGCGCCTGCGGGACAAAGCTTGGTGCAAAGACCGCAGCCAACGCATTGTGCCGCATTAATCCGATATTCGCCGTCAAATTTACCGATGCAGGGACAGCCGATTTTCATGCAGCTGCCGCATTTTTTGCACTTGTCCTGATTGATAACAAGTGCAGGTTTAATGGCTTGTCTGTTAATGAGAATACAGGGTCTGCGGGTGATAATAACAGAAGCCTCGTCCGCCGCAGTTTCTTCCTGAATGATTTTTTTCATTTCTTTAATGTCGAAAGGATCAACCTCACGCACCCTTTTTACGCCGCAGGCTTTGCAGAGAGCAACCAAATCAACGGCGTTGGCAGGCTCGCCTTTGCAGTTTTTACCCGTTGTGGGGTTCTGCTGATGACCTGTCATAGCTGTAATACTGTTGTCCAAAATTATGGTTGTGGTTGTGCCGCTGTTGTAAACGGTGTTGATTAAACCTGTGATACCCGAATGGATAAAGGTGGAATCGCCGATTACGGCAACGGTATTTTTGGCAAAATCTCTGCCGCGTGCCATTTCAAAACCATGAGCGCCGCTGACAGAAGCACCCATACAGACTGTTGTGTCCATGCTGCCCAAAGGAGCGGCAGCACCCAATGTATAACAGCCGATGTCGCCGCTGACAAAAAGACCAAGCTGTTTCAAAACAAAGAAAACGCCTCTGTGCGGACAGCCGGGGCAAAGCACCGGCGGACGAACAGGAACTTCTCTGTTTTGACCGTCGATTTTACCTTCTGCACCGCCCAAAATCATAGCGATGTCTTCGGCAAAAATTTCACCGCATTTTGAGAAAAGGTTTTTGCCTTCAACTTTTATGCCCATACCACGGATGGTTTCTTCCAGAAAAGCATCAAGCTCTTCGATAACGATCAGTCTGTCCACGCCTGCGGCAAATTCCCGCACAATTTCTTCGGAAAGCGGGAAAGGCATACCGACTTTCAAAACGGAAACCTCAGGCAGAACTTCTTTAACATATTGATAAACGGCGCCCGATGCAACAATACCCATGGTTTTGTCGCTGCCCCATTCGATAACGTTGAATTTACCGTTAACTGCTTTTTCTGCCAAAGCCATTGTTCTCGCTTCAACTTTCGGGTGTTTTCTGATAGCATTGGCAGGAACCATTACATTTTTGGCAATATTTTTTTCGTATGGTTTAACGGGAACGTCAACTCTGTCTGCCAATTCAACCAAAGACTGGGAATGGGCAATTCTGGTTGTCAAACGCAGCATAACCGGGGTATCGAAATCCTCGCTAAGCGCCAAAGCGGCTTTCACAAAGTCCTTGCATTCTTCGCTGTCGGCAGGCTCCAAAGCGGGAATCTTGGCGGCTCTGGCATAATTGCGGTTGTCCTGTTCGTTCTGAGAGCTGTGCATACCGGGGTCGTCGGCGGAAACAATCACCAAACCGCCGTTAACACCGATATAAGATGCCGTAAACAAAGGGTCGGCGGCAACGTTGACACCAACGTGTTTCATGCAGCTCATGGCTCTGGCACCGCCCAAAGCTGCACCGTTGGCAACTTCCACGGCAACCTTTTCGTTGGGGCACCATTCAGCGTGAATTTCACCGTATTTCACGGCATTTTCGGTAATTTCCGTACTGGGAGTGCCGGGATAAGAAGCGACAACCCTGCCGCCTGCTTCCCAGAAACCGCGGGCAACGGCTTGGTTGCCCGTCATCAAAGTTTTCTTTACCACTGTATTGTACCTTCCTTATTTTCTTTAATTATTTCTTCTTAATCAATTATTTTAATCAATTATTCTTTAATAATTTTTATGAATTATATCCTGCGGACAGCGCTGCCCAAACGCCGAAAATCTTTCGTCAATTTTGACGCTTTGCAGGCAGCTGTGCGGGATATTATATTTTTAATAAAAACAGCTGTGTTTTTAGAAGCTTACTTTGTCACCTCTGTGGTCGAATACACGTTTGGCTTTGCCTGCTGTTCTTTCAAAACGACCCGGTTCAGCCAATTTAACATCACACTGCAAACCCAAAACGGATTTGATAGTGCCTTTGATGCGTCTGGTCAGATTTTCCAAAGCGCCGTAGCTGGTGAGCAATGTGGTGTCAACCAATTCAACATAAAC
>JAHZFN010000073.1:0-1415 GCA_019421315.1 Peptococcaceae bacterium
ATTTCCCCCGCCAAACCTTCCCGAAAAACCCGCTTTTCATAAAGATCCCTTTCCGGGTCAACATTTTTCAGCTGCGGGACTAAAGAACAGCCGAACAAAGAGCTGTGAATATCGCCGCCGCCCGCCAAAAGCAAACCGTCAAAATTCAGAATATCCGCCTTGGAATCCACAGGGAGCAAAACGGAGCCGACACCGAAATAATCCAGCATTTCCGCATAGTATTTTCGCAAAACATAGTTTTTTTCGGCTTTCGGGCAGATTATCGCCATTGTTTTCATACAAAACCACCTCCGTAGTTTTATGTTTATTACAAAAAACGACTTTTAAGACCGCAAAACAAGCCGCCCGCAAGCGGCAATTTACGAAAACGACGTCACATATTTGCCACCTTGTTATTATTTATAATTTTGCGGTATATACGCATTTTATAATTTATTGTAAACTTCGGGCACCGTTTTTCTATGCAATTTATGCTCCGCCGTTGTTCGCCATCCGAATATTCGCTTTTGAATATTCTCGGAATATATTTGCCATATTCTGCATAAATAATATTTTTGCCGCCGAATTTTCATCTGAAATTTTATCATAAAAACACATTTTTACGGTTATTATTGCAAAAACACATTATATCAAAGCTTTTTTTTGATATAAAAAAACAAAATCCAAACAATTCTTATCACAATTTTCACAAATAAAACATATATTAAATTTTATGGATTTTTACACTGTTAAGCTGCTTTATTTAGCAAATATTGATATAACTATTCAAAGCTTGATATAATAATTTTGATATAACGCTTTTGAGGAATTAATTACGAATAAAACAGAACAAAAAACGGACGGCATAAAGCTTTGGCTTTATGCCGTCCGTTTTTTGTTCTGTACTTTACAGATTATAATTTATAATGATTGCTGATTATTATCTTGATTTTGGGAACTTTATCAAATCAGATTATTAATACCCATGCTGATTTCCATAGCCTGATTAATGCGGTTCATGGCATTATTATCAAGTGCGGAAATTTTTTGCTGCAAGCGGTTTTTGTCGATGGTTCGTATCTGCTCCGCCAAAACAACGGAATCCCGCGCCAAACCCGATTCCACCTTGGAAAGCTCAACATGAGTCGGCAGTTTGGCTTTCGTCAAACGGGAGGTTATGGGCAGAACAATGGTGGTTGGACTGTGCGAATTGCCAACGTCGTTTTGCACCACCAAAACAGGCCTTATTCCACCCTGCTCCGAACCTTGCACCGGATTTAATTCGGCAAAAAATATTTCTCCCCTTTTCAATCCCATTATGTCCACCATCCTTTTTGTTATGTTTGCCAAGAATGTTTTTTCTTTACAAAACATATCTTGCCCCTTTTTTTTCCGAATATACAGCTGCAGCCGAAAAACACGGGAAATAACAAAAA
>JAHZFN010000073.1:1425-3173 GCA_019421315.1 Peptococcaceae bacterium
AGTATAAATATTTTTCAAAAACTTATAGTATTTTCTGTCGAATTCATGTATAATAATTTTATAATATATTTATACAATACGAAAGAATAGGAAAGTGTGGCGTTGCAAATGGTAAAAATTTTAATTGTTGACGACGAAGTCAGTATCCGCGACATAATTAAAGAATATTTGGATTTTGCAGATTACGAATATGACGAAGCCGCCGATGGTATGCAGGCTATAAAAATGATCAACCAAGAAGATTTTGACTTGGTTATTTTAGATATAATGATGCCGGGAATAGATGGGATCAGCGTTCTCAAAGAACTGCGCAAAAAACACGATACGCCGGTTATTCTTCTGACGGCGCGCGGCAACGAATACGACAAACTGATCGGCTTTGAAATGGGGGCGGACGATTACATCTCCAAACCTTTCAGCCCCAAAGAGCTTTTGGCAAGAATCAAATCCGTTTTGAAAAGAACTTACAACACCAGACAAAAGCCAAACGACAGATTGGTTTTCGGCGAAATGGTTATCGATGTTTCCGCTCACAAGGTAACAGTCAAAGGCAACGAAGTAAACCTGACGCCGAAAGAATTTGAACTGCTGCTTTGTCTTTGCCGCAAGCCTAACGTTGTTTTTAATCGTTCGCAAATCCTCTCCGAGGTTTGGGGTTATGATTTTTACGGCGATGACAGAACCGTTGACACCCATATCAAAATGCTCCGCAGCAATTTGGGCGAATATCGTTCTACTATCAAAACCGTCTGGGGTATCGGTTACAAATTTGAAATGAACTAAATTAAAATAATAAATAACAGATTTTACGCCGAAAAACCACGGACAAGCTAACATTCTAAAACAAAATATACTTATAATATACTTATATAAATATTAAGCAAAAGGATATGTTGCAAATGAAACCTTTTAAACCAAGACATTTCAGAACCAAAGTTCTGTTTTCTATCCTTTGTCTGATAGTTTTGATGGCAGGTATCATTTGGTTTTTCCAGGTTGCCTTTTTGGAAAACTATTACGAATCCGCCAAAGAAAGAGCCGTCAGAGAAAGCGCAGACAAGATAGAAAAATATGTTGAACAATATAAACTGGAAGAAACCCAGGACGTCATAGAACAAATTGCCTACGAAGGCAACCTTTGTGTTGAGCTTAAGGATGTCAACGACAAACGGGTTTTCATTTACGATATGCAGGGCAGCACCTGCATTATCCACAACAACAAAGTGCTTATCGTCAGCCAGCTGATGGATATGTTTAAGCAGTCGGGCGGCAAGGAGCTGAGCCGAACCCTAACCTCTTACAAATACGACAGCCGCAGCTATTTGGTAATGCGCTCAGTAAACGACTATTACGGAACTCCTTATGTTCTTTGGGTCAGCGCACCGATTACGCCGGTTGGGGACACCATTGATATTTTGAAATCTCAGCTGAAAATTATCATTTTGATAATGTTCATTGCCGGTATCATGATTTCTTTTTATATGTCCAGAACCATTACCAAACCCGTTTTGGAAATTTCCAAAGCGGCGCAGGAGGTAGCCAGAGGCAATTTCAATGCCAGAGCCAAAGTTGACGGCGATGACGAAATTGCACAAATGGCAAGGAACTTCAATTATATGATTGACGAAATCGGCGAGGCGGAAAAAACCAGAAAAGCCATTTTCGCCAACATATCCCACGACCTGCGAACGCCTTTGACAATGATTAAAGGCTATGCGGAAACCATTCATGATTTGACGGGTGACAAC
>JAHZFN010000074.1 GCA_019421315.1 Peptococcaceae bacterium
CGAATGAAACAGCCCGTTAACAATCAATCCCTGCGTCAGGCAGTTGTGGACGCAGGACCTTATACGGTTTTGGATATTGAATAAGCAAAATTTATTAAAAAAATGGCAAAAAAACTAAACCGCCATAAAATACAAATCCCAAATATCTTCAAAATATTTATAATAATTATCTATTAATAAGGAATGTATGCATTATGACAGATTCTGAAAAAAAATGCTGTTCCTGCGTTCAAAACGCCAAAATTATCGAAAAAAAGCAGGACTGCGTAGTTTATAAAATTGCCAACGAAAAGGGCGAAATGGTTAAAACTGATTATACGGTTTTTCCGGGAATTCACCTGATATACAACGACGTTCACACTCCCGTTTATTCTTTGCAGGCGGAAAGCAGCGGCAATATTTTGGAAATCAGCCATTGCCGAGAAGGCAGAATTGAGGGGGAATACAAAGACGAATTTTACTATCTCGCCGCAGGCGATATGTCCGTCAGCTTCAAAAATACCGCAAAGCAAGAGTATTGTTTCCCCAAAAGCCATCACCACGGCATTTCCATCGAAATTGACATCGACCGAGCACCCAACTGCCTATCCTGCATATTGGACGATATAAATGTTTGTCCGTCGGCTTTAATCAAAAAATATGCAGCCGACAGCCAATGCTTTATCATGCGTTCCAAACCGTGCCTGGAACACATTTTTTCCGAGCTTTATTCTGTTCCCGACAGCATCAAAAAAGGCTATTTTAAAGTTAAAATTTTGGAGCTTATGCTTTTTTTAAGCGGCATGGAAATTGACACCAATCTGCGGCAAAGCCGCCTTTATTCCAAAAGCCAGGTTACTCTTGCCAAAAACGCCTGCGAATATTTGACAAAAAATATGAACCGCCGCATTACCATCAACGAATTGGCAGATACCTTTCATGTTTCGCCCACCCAACTGAAAAACAGCTTCAAGGGAGTTTACGGTGTTTCTGTCTATTCCTATATTCGTTCGGAAAAAATGCAGTCAGCCGCTTTGTTGCTGGAACAAACCAACTGCACAATTTTGGATATTGCGGGCAGGTACGGCTATGACAACGGCAGCAAATTCGCCAAGGCTTTCAAAGATACCATCGGCATGACGCCCAACGAATACCGCAACCACTGCAAAAACCAAGAAACAATAATCTAAAAGGACACAAACACAAATCAGGCTCAATACATGATGTTAGCAGGTGTTAACCAAAAATGAAATTTTTGTTATTGCGCAAAAAACGTCAAAAATTGTCCGAATGGAGCTGAATTTATCGTTTTTTGTACTATAATATATTATTATAAACTCAAAAGAAAACAAACAAAAAAACGGATATTGTTTTTTATTTTTTGCTTTCCTGTTATTCCTGTACAAAAATTCTTGCAAAACACGGGAAAATATGCAACAATATAATCGAAAATTTGACAAAAAAAAGCATGGGGCAAAACCAAACGCCCTTTGCGGAAATATAAAAGGAGGAATTTATTATGGAAAAATCTACATGGAAAAAAATCGGTTTGGTGGCAGGCGGTATTGCCGCAGGTACCATCGGAGTTAAAATCCTGAAAAGCAACTGCGCAAAAAAACTCTACACCAACACAACAGCCGCCGCTTTGCGCGCCAAAGAATGCGTTATGTCCGGAGTTACCAAGGTTAAAGAAGGCGCCGACGACATCGTGGCAGACGCCAAGGATTTAAACGAAATGCGCGCAGCCAAAGCAGACGCCGAAGAAATCATTGAAGATACAGCCAGCGAAGAAGAACAAGAATAAAACTCGGCTTGTTTTTCAATTTATGAGGTAAACCGTCATCTGCAATCTGTTGACAGTCAAGCGCTTTACCGCATAATTTTTCAAATGGAATTTTTAAAGAAAAGCCTGCCGTCGGTCATTGCCACTGTCGGCTTTTCTTTTTATGCCGTCATGTTGATTTTAAATGCTTTTTCGATATTTGCACAAATCAGCATTACAGCAATGCATAACAAAAATACGGAGGAAGTTTTAGTATTATGAAATGCAAAATATTACATGAATCTTCGGGCAGAATGCGGGTTCATCTTATGCAAAACCGCATGACTCTGGAACAGGCGGATATACTGGAATTTTACCTAAAGTCCAAAGAAAACATCACACACGCCAAAATTTACGACAGAACCTGCGACGCCGTCATTTTTTATAAAGAAAACAGAAAAGACGTTTTGGAGGCTCTCAGCCGTTTTTCCTACACAAACCCCAAAATCACGGCTTTGGTGCCGGAAAAAACAGGTCGCGCTTTAAGCAGAGAATACGAAGACAAATTGGTTTTCACCATCGCCCGCCGTTTTCTGGGCAAGGCTTTTTTGCCGATACCGGTGCGAATCGCCATATCCTCGTTCCGCTCTCTGGGTTATATCAAAAACGGCTTGAAATGCCTGGCACAAGGAAAAATCGAGGTTGCAGTTCTGGACGCAACGGCAGTAACCGTTTCCCTGCTGCACGGCGATTATGAAACGGCATCTTCCATCATGTTCCTGCTGCGAATCGGTGAAATTTTGGAAGAATGGACTCATAAAAAATCCGTGGACGATTTGGCAAGAACTATGTCCTTAAACGTGGACAAGGTTTGGCTGAAAAAAGACGGCACGGAAGTTCTCGTTCCCATCAACGATGTTGAAGTTGGCGACGAAATCGTTGTCCGCACGGGCAACATGATTCCCATGGACGGCAAAGTTGTATCAGGCGAAGCCACAGTGAACCAGGCATCCATCACAGGCGAATCGCTGGCTGTGCGCAAAGCCGAAGACAGCTATGTTTACGCAGGAACTGTTGTGGAAGAGGGCGAATGTGTCATTTCCGTCAAAAAGGACTGCGGCAACAGCCGTTATGACCGCATTATCAAGATGATTGAAGAATCGGAAAAGCTGAAATCCACAACGGAAAACAAAGCGGCTCATCTGGCAGACAAACTGGTTCCATACAGCCTGGGCGGCACTATTCTTACATATCTTTTAACAAGAAATGCCACCAAAGCCCTTTCCATACTGATGGTCGACTTCTCCTGCGCTTTGAAGCTGGCTATGCCCATTGCGGTGCTTTCCGCCATGAAAGAATGCAGCGCCAACAAAATTGTGGTTAAAGGCGGCTGCTTCCTGGAAGCTGTGGCAGAAGCCGACACCATAGTTTTTGACAAAACAGGCACCCTGACCCATGCCACACCGAAGGTTGCCGAAATTGTAACTTTCGGCGGCCATGAAGAAGAGGAAATGCTGCGTTTGGCAGCTTGTCTGGAGGAACACTATCCCCATTCCATTGCCAATGCAGTTGTGGCAGAAGCCAAACAAAGACAGCTTAACCACGAAGAACGCCATTCAAAGGTGGAATACGTGGTGGCTCACGGCATTTCCAGCCGCGTGGACGATGAAAAAGTTGTAATCGGCAGCTACCACTTTATTTTCCAGGATGAAAACTGTGTTATACCCGACGGCGAAGAAGCCAAATTCGCCGCTTTGCCCAGTGAATATTCCCATCTGTACTTGGCAATTTCAGGCAAGCTTTCCGCCGTTATCTGCATTGCCGACCCGTTAAGGAACGAAGCAAAAACGGTTATCAACGGGTTGCGAAGCCTCGGTATACCAAAGGTAGTCATGATGACAGGCGACAACAAAAAAACAGCGGATTCCGTTGCCAAAGCAGTGGGCATAACGGAATATTACGCTGAAATTCTGCCGGAGGACAAAGCAAACTTTGTCAAGGCGGAACACGAAGCGGGTCGCAAAGTTATCATGATCGGCGACGGTATCAACGACTCCCCCGCCCTTTCCGAAGCAGATGCCGGCATTGCCATCAGCGACGGCGCCGCCATCGCCAGGGAAATTGCCGACATCACAATTTCCGCCGATGATTTATACCAGCTTTTGACATTAAAAGAAATCAGCAATGCTTTGATGAAGCGCATTAACAGCAACTATAAATTCATCATCAGCTTTAATTTCTCGCTGATTGTTTTGGGTGTTTTGGGAGTTTTACAGCCTGCCACATCTGCGCTGCTCCACAACATCTCCACCCTGGGCATCAGCCTGTACAGCATGACAGATTTATTAAAATAAAATCAACAAATATGTCTTTTCGGAGCCTTTTCCTTGCTCTTTGGAGCGGAAAAGGCTCTTATTTTTCTGTAAAATATTAACTGTAATCAAGCTTGATTGTTGCTTACGGCAATGACTTATAAGCTTGACGCAAACAAATTATCAGATATGAAAGCGATAATTTATTTTTTTTACGCTCTAGTTAGCAACCGCTAACCACAATAAATTATCTTCCGCTTTGCCATAAAGCAAATATACAGCGTATAATATAAAATTATCGGCAAAAAATAAAATAAACGGCAAACGAGGAGTGATCAGATGAGTATAGTAATCGTTGGCGGCAACGAATGTATGGAACGAAAATATAAAGATTTATGCGAAGAATATCAATGCACTGCCAAGGTTTTCACTAAAATCAAGGGCGGTCTTAAAAACAAGGTCGGCAATCCCGATTTGATGGTACTTTTCACCAACACTATGTCCCACAAGCTGGTTCGGTGCGCTTTGAACGAAACCAAAGGCTTAGATACAGTTATCGCCCGTTCCCATTCCAGTTCCATCACAGCTTTGAAAAACATTTTGGAAGAACATACATGTTAGGAGGTAATGCCATGTCGGCAGAACTGGTGGTTCGCCACTGTTCCCCCACTTTGGCAGGCTTGAAAACAGGCAATCTCTTTTCCTGCCCCTGCAAAAGCAGAGAGGAAATTCAAACAGATGTCCGCAGATTAAATCGTCTGCTCAGCCCCAAGGGAATCAGAATTGTGCCTTTGCGCTATGCCAAAGGCAAGGCTTTAATCTACATTTACCGCCCCAGCAAGCTGAAAAAGGATTTGGCGAATGATTACGCCTGTTCTCTTTTGGCAGATTTGGGATACCGTCAGGAAACTGCCGAATTATGCGTTAATCATTTAATCAGCAGACTGCAAAATTCCGAAGAATTCCCCCATGAAATAGGTCTTTTTCTGGGTTATCCGCCCGAAGACGTGCGGGGATTCATTGAAAACAAAGCGGAAAACTGCAAGTGCGTCGGTTGTTGGAAGGTTTACGGTGACGAGCAAAAAGCACATAAGCTTTTTAATCAATACAAAAAATGCACCACCGTATACAGCAGACAATTATCCCAAGGCAGGCCTATTGAACGGCTCACAGTAACCGTTTAAAAATAATAAAGTTTACCCTTTATCAAAAAAATATATAAAAGAAAGGTTGATACAAAAATGGGCAAAATCGCAGTAGTATATTGGAGCGGCACCGGCAACACAGAAGCCATGGCAAACGCAGTGGTCGACGGTGCCAAAGCGGCAGGAGCAGAAGTTGAACTTTTCACCGCCGATGCCTTTACCCCCGATATGGTGGCAAATTTCGATGCCATCGGTTTCGGCTGCCCGTCCATGGGTGAGGAAGTTTTGGAAGAAGAAGAATTCCAGCCGATGTTCGACGCCTGCCAGGACAAATTGGGCGGCAAGAAAATTGCCCTCTTCGGTTCTTATGGCTGGGGCGACGGCGAATGGATGCGCAGCTGGGAAGAAACCTGCAACGGCTGCGGAGCCAACCTGGTTTGCGACAGCGTTATCTGCAACGATGCTCCCGATGACGAAGCTGTTGACGCCTGCAAAGCTTTGGGCGCAGAGCTTGCTAAATAATTCTTAATTTTAATTTTAATTTCAATTTAATCAATTAAAAACAGTAATCTATCTACTTTCCTAATCACAATCAATTACATTTTCCTTATCAAATTACAAGTTTTTCAAAAAATTTAATAGTGATAAATTATTATTACTATTAAAATTCTCACATTAAAAACTATCAACTTAAAAAACTACAATTCCTTATTATAATTCCTAATCTCAATATGACTAATCAGTAAATCAGCCGATACCTCAAGGTATCGGCTGATTTACTTGGCTGTAAGTTTATTACAATCAAACCACAGATAGTTCCCCCAAACTGTCCGAGTTTACTGTAATTTTCTATATATTTTCAACCTATTTACAAATAACGTTCCTTTATTGTAAACTGTCAATTTTCAATAGAGCAAAGAATTATTAAAAAAATTATTATATAGGATAAAATAAATGCAAAAGAGACAGTTCAAAAGAACTGTCTCTTTGGTGGAGGGAGATGGATTCGAACCATCGAAGTCGTCGACAACAGATTTACAGTCTGCCCCCTTTGGCCACTCGGGAACTCCTCCGCAAAGTATTAAAATAAAAAAATGGAGCCGACTATGGGACTCGAACCCGCAACCTGCTGATTACAAATCAGCTGCTCTACCAATTGAGCTAAATCGGCTCGCCAACGTTCATTATTATACCAAAATAACACCTATCTGTCAACAGTATTTTCGCAACATCTCCCCGATTTCAGCAAAAATTTGCATTATTTTTACCATTACCGCAAAAATATGCCGGAATTGGCTTTTACATCGGCAATATTGCCGAAATACTGCTCCATACGGCAGATTATACCAACCGACAAACTAACCTCAGCAAAAACCGCCGCCCGCAAAAAAAGCGATACAGAGGTTTTGCTCAGGGTCAATAAGGAAGTATTTTAGAAAGTATGGTGTAATCTCAGAAATGAGGTTACACCTTTTTCTTTATGCCGATTTTTCATCGGATTTGTTTTGCTCCCTAATTTTGTTCATTGTTACAATAAGCTTTTGTTCGCTTGGAATATCAAACAGACCGACGGCGGTAAAATAAATGTCCACTTTAACATTGTTATGCGAATGCTTTTTTTCGTTGTTATGAATTTCTATTCGCTCAATAAGTTTGATGACAACGGTCGGTGTAAGCTGTTTCATTTCAGTAAATTCCATAAGTCCTTGATACAGCATTTTCATATCGACCGTTTGTTTTTGCAATTCGATAAGCTCCTTTTCGCTTTTGGTAACATCAATCTTGAGTTGGCTTTGCTCCGACTCGTATTCGTTTGCCATACGAGAATATCGCTCATCGGATAATTTGCCGAGAATGTTGTCTTCATAAATTCTTGAAAACAACTTGTCTAATTCGGCAATTCTTGCTTTACCGTTTTCGATTTGAGATTTCAAAAGTTTTTGTTGTTTTTTGACATCCTCACCTTTCTTTTCGGCAAGAAGATA
>JAHZFN010000075.1:0-363 GCA_019421315.1 Peptococcaceae bacterium
ATTGATGCGGCGGCGGGCGGCGCTGCCGAACCTAAACACGAAAATAAAAGGAGGCGGTACTATGAAGAGCATTGTTGCAGAAAAAGTACTGTTGAGTAAAAATATTTTTACAGCCGAAAACCATAATCTGATCTCCGGCGGCATTGCCGTGGCGGGGTATCATATCATTGCGGTCGGCTCCAAAAAAGAAATTGAAAAATACATCGGCGACAAAACCGTTGTCTATGATTTTGGCGATAAACTTCTGATGCCCGGTTTCTGCGATTCCCATGTTCATTTGATGATGGGCTGCATGGCGACGGCCTATCCAGACCTGGGCAATGCGGTTGATGCTGACGACTGCGGCAGAATTTTGCGTAATCA
>JAHZFN010000075.1:373-2170 GCA_019421315.1 Peptococcaceae bacterium
TTATTCCCCCGAGGAATGGATCCTCGGCTTCAACTGGTATCATACCCGCTGGACCGATAAATCATACCCTACCAAGGAAATTCTGGACAGGTATTTCCCTGACCGTCCCGTATTTTTGATGAATGCCGACTGCCACGGCGCCTGGGTTAATTCCAAGGCGTTGGAGATCTGCGGCGTTGACAAAAACACCAAAGAAGTGCCGTATGGCCTGATTCACAGGGATGCGGCAGGCAACCCGACGGGTTATCTGGAGGAGATGGCAACCTCACTTTGTATCGGCAAGGCGTATGACCTGCCAAACGTCAAGGAAAGAATGCTGCTGCAAAAGGTCAATAAATTTTTCAGCCGCTACGGCATAACCTCCGTTGGTGATATGCAGTATCTTCTGGGCACCAACATTGGTAAGCATCAGGTTTACCGCAGCATGGCGGACGCTGACGAGCTGAATTACCGCATCAACTTTGCCAACGGTCATTTGGATGATATGGAACAAATTCTTTCATATCATAACAATTTCAATAATAAAGAGGATCTGGTTTATTACAACGGTTTGAAAGAATTTGTGGACGGCATTATTCCCACTCATACAGCGGTTATGCTGGATAAATATGCCGATGACCCTCAAGCTCCCATTAATTACGAATTGATGGATATGAAACGAGCCGAAAACGCCATCTGCTTCTATCACAGCATAGGTCTTAATATTCAGCTTCATGCCACAGGCGACGGCGCCGTTCGCAAGGCTTTGGATATGTATGAAAAAGCCATCAAAAGCAACGGCAAAACCAAATCCCGCCTTTCCGTTGAGCATTTGGATTTGACAGACCCCGCCGACCAAAAGCGTTTGGGCAAGCTGGGCGTTATCGCCTCCGTGCAGCCGCCCCACATCACACTTTCCGATTCTTTGGAAACCAACGATTATCCGCCTGCTATCGGTAAGGAACGCTGCAAAAATCTTTGGGCATATAAAACTTTTGCCGATAACGGCGTCGTTTTGGCGTTTGGCACGGATTATCCCGTGGTTTACGACAGCCCCATGGTTACCCTGTACCGTGCCGTTACCAGAAAATTCCCCGACGGCAAGCCTGAAAACGGCTGGAACCCCGAACAAAGACTTTCCATTGCCGACGCTATCATCGCCTACACGTTGGGCGGCGCTAAAAAATTCGGCAAAGAGGATGTTTTGGGCACAATTCGGGTCGGCAAGCTGGCAGACATCGTTGTTGTTGACAAAAATCTGCTGAAAATTCCTGCCGATGAAATCCTGGATACCAAGGTTGTGTTTACCATGGTGGACGGACGTGTGGTATACGACCGTTGATGGATTGCTTGTACATATTGAATTTAAATGAAAACACCATATACATATAACCATACAAAAAATTTAGAAAAGAGCTTTGAATTTTTTTCAAAGCTCTTTTTGCTGTTTGGTAATATTTGTTTGTAGTATTTTTTTTGATATTTTTTGTGGAAATTTTCGTCATGTTTTTTTTGTTAATTCCAATAATCCGTCGCCTTGGCAAGCCCGATGTTTTCCTTGCGGAAAACGGGGTTTTTGCCTGCTTTTTTCTGGTTTTGATAATCCGTGAGTGCCGCCAAAACCTGTTTTTGCAAAATGAAAATTACGGGCAGATTAATCAAAGCCATTAATCCCATCAGCACGTCGGCAATGTCCCACGCCAAATCCAAGCCAACCGCAGCGCCTGCCAAAACAACGACAACCGCCGCCGTTCGAAAACAAAGGGTAAGCGGTTTGGTTTGTCTGTCTTGGCAAATATAGAGCAGACAGCCTTCGCA
>JAHZFN010000075.1:2180-5392 GCA_019421315.1 Peptococcaceae bacterium
AAAGAGTTGTGAAAACAAAAAGCGCCATGGCGGCGGATAAAAAGTAATGACCCCAAGAGCCGAAAACACTGTATAATGCCTGCTGAACATAGGGGGCGCCCGCCGCCTCCGCCGTGGGTTCAACGCCCGAACAAAGGCATAAAAACGCTGTCGCCGTGCAAAGGAGCAGTGTGTCGATGAAAACAGAAAGCATTTGCACCAAGCCCTGCTTGACGGGGTGGCTGACGTCGGCGGCTGCGGCGGCGTTGGGCGCCGAGCCGACGCCCGCTTCGTTGGAAAAAAGTCCTCTTTTGATACCGTACATCAGGCAGGAACCGCTGAAGCCGCCAAAAATGGCTTGAAAATCAAAGGCGTCAGCAAAAATTGCCGCCAAAACCTTGGGAAGCAAACCGATATTCAGCATAATAACGGTCAAGGTGAGAACCAGATAAAGAATACCCATGACGGGGACTGTAATTTCGGCAATGCGGGAAATGCGCTTGCCGCCGCCGAAAATGCACATTGCGAACGCCAAAGCCAACACGCCGCTTAAAACAAAAGCCGTCGTATCATTATAAAAGCCGTAACCCGCAAAGGCAGTTTGGTAGTTGAAAGAAGCCAGAAGATTGAAGCCGAAGCCGTATGTCAAAATCAGAAAAACGGCAAAAACCAGACCTATCCGCCTTTTGCCCAAGGCTTGTTCAATATAGTAGGAGGGACCGCCGTAGGAGCGGTTGTCGGTGCCTCTTTTTTTGTAAATCTGTGCCAGGGTGGATTCGGCAAAGGCGGAAGCCGCACCGATGGCGGCAATGAGCCACATCCAAAAAACAGCGCCGCAGCCGCCGAAGCAAAGCGCCGTGGAAACGCCGATTATGTTCCCTGAGCCAACCCTTGACGCCGTCGATGTCATCAGGGCGGCAAAGGAAGATGTGCCGTTTCGGTCGGCGGGCTTTTCCGCTGTAACACGGCACGCCTCGCCGAAAAGGCGGATTTGCACAAAACCCGTGCGCAGGGAATAATACAGACCCACCGCCAAAAGGGCAATGATCAAAATTCTGCCGTAAAGGGCGTCGTTTACCATGCCTATGCTCTTTTCCAAAAATTTATAAATTATGCTCATTTGCTCCGCCATGCTGTCCAAGCTCCTTTGCTCTCAAGTAAAATTTGAATTTAAGATGTTTGTTTTTGCGCCGTTTTTTTTGCCGACGGTGTTAAATATTGATATTTGTAATTATAATATGTGTAATTATAATATGTGTAATTACGGCGTTTTTTATCGCCCGCAGGTTGTCTGTCTGCCGCTGTCCGCCAAAATATTTCCCTTGTTCAGTATAACATTTATGATTGCTGTTATGCATTATTTTGCGCCGAAAAATATAAGAAGAATTTGCGAAGAATTTGTGTTGCCGTCCGTAACCCATTGACAAAGAAATTGCCGAAATTTATAATAAATAGTTGTAACGGTTGCCAAAAAACTGATTTATCAAATGACAAAATTATAATAAAAAATTACGATAGATATATAAGAGAGAAGAAAGAAAATGCAGGAAACGGAAAACAAAAAAGAAATAACGGCAGAAAGCCAAAATCAAGCGGCGGAAAATACGGCGGAAACGGCGGAAAATATGCTGCGGAAAACAGAACCCACGGGAAAAAGAGCCTTTGCCAAGGCTTTCAAGGTGGCTTTCCCCAGAACAATCCCCGTTTTGACGGGATATTTGGCTTTGGGCATGGCATACGGTGTTTTGATGGAAACCAAGGGCTACGGCCCCGGCTGGTCGACGCTGACCAGTATTTTGGTTTTCGGCGGCAGCATTCAGTATGCCGCCATCACTCTTTTCACGGCGGCGTTCAACCCTTTGCAGGCCTTTTTGCTGAGCCTTATGGTAAACGCCAGGCATCTTTTTTACGGCATTTCCATGTTGGAAAAATATAAAGGTTTGGGCAAAATCCGCCCCTTTTTAATTTTCATGCTGACGGATGAAACATATTCCCTTTGTTCGGGAATCGAACCGCCGCCGGGCATAAGCCGCAAGTATTTTTACGGTATTTTTTCTTTTATGGATTATTTTTATTGGATTTTGGGAACGTTTTTGGGCGGCGTTTTGGGCAATTTCATCACTTTCGACACAACGGGCATGGACTTTGTTTTGACAGGTCTTTTTGTGGTGCTTTTCATCGAGCAGATGCACAGCAAAACCAGCGTGCTTTCGGGCATAATCGGTTTGGGCTGCACCGCCTTGACGCTGGTTGTTTTCGGCGCCGATAACCTTGTTATTATTTCCATGGTACTCATTCTTTTGGTATTGCTCATCGGGAGGAAAACATTATGTCGATGACACCTGTTCAAACCATACTGACAATTTTGGCTTTAAGCCTGGGCATTATAGTTACCCGTTTTACGCCGTTTCTGCTGTTCCCAGAAGGCAAGGAACAGCCGCCAATTATCACGTATCTGGGCAAAGTTCTGCCGCCTGCAATGATGGGGCTTCTGATTGTTTTCTGTCTGAAAGGCGTTTCTTTGGTGCAGGCGCCTCACGGTCTGCCTGAGCTTATTGCCATTGTCGTTATCATCGTTTTGCACCTTTGGCGGCGCAATGTTCTGCTCAGCCTGGCGGTGGGAACCGCTTTGTATATGTTTTTGGTGCAGGCGGTTTTTGTGTAAACCGTTATCTGTCAATGCAAAATAAATTTCTGAAAAAATTATTTTATCAAAAAAACCTCCGAATTATTTTAATTCGGAGGTTCGTTTTTTTGTATTATAATTTTTATTTTGTGGTGCAGATATATTGACCGAAGATGTTCAGGTTGGCTTTGGTAACCACAAAGCTGTCTTGGTTCTGCGTGCCTTCCACATCAAAGGAATAGCCCAAGCCTGTGTAATGGTGGCTTGTCGCATCGGCGGAAACTGCTGTTTCCTGCGCAAAACGTGGTTCCTTATGGGTGATGAAAACGTTAGAAAAATCAATCAGCAAAAGCGCCATGTCGATGGCAATGACCACCAAAACGGCAGTAACGATTTTTGTCCACAAGGGCTTTTTTGCGTTTTTGTCAGTGATATTTCTGTAAGATGTTTTCATGTATTCTCTCCTTTGGTTGGGGCTCTATCTGCATTTTTAATAAGGCTTGGATGTATCGATGGTAATACTGTTGGTTTTTTCGTCGTAACCGACGTTAAAATTGATCGCCATAGCCAAATCCTGAAGCTTAACATAGTTGCTTTCGTCAATCAT
>JAHZFN010000076.1 GCA_019421315.1 Peptococcaceae bacterium
CCGAAAGCAAGCATACATTGGTTACGCCCGACAGCTACAACACGCCGATGGGCATTACAATCACCGTCCGCAACAGCTTGAAACCCATACACCAGGTTTTTGTGGCGGAGATGGGCGCCAGACAAAAAGGCGACATAAAAGAGCTTTGCGATTTGGTACAGCCGAAAATCGGCATTTTGACTGCCATCGGACCTCAGCATTTGGAAACTTTCGGCAATATCGAAACTGTTGCCGCAACCAAATTTGAACTGATTGACAGTCTGCCTGCCGACGGTTTGGCGGTTTTGAACCAAGATGACGAACAGATCCGTAAAAACATGGGCAGGGTTAAGGTTCGTACTTTGACCTATGCCATCGAAAATATCGGCGAGGGCAAAGACAGGGTTGATTATTGGGCGGAGGATATCGATTTTTCTGCGCAGGGTATGACATTTACATTGAAAAGCAAAGCGGGCGCAAGTGTACCGATGCATACCCAGCTTTTGGGTAAGCATAATATTTATAATATTTTGGCGGCGACTGCCGTTGCTGTTGATTTGGGCATGGATTACGGCGCTATCGCCAGAGCCGTTGCCGCTGTTCCGCCTGTTCCGCATCGTCTTGTTTTGAAGAGGGCGGGCAGCTTTACCATTATAGATGATGCTTTTAACTCCAATCCTGTGGGTTCTGCCATGGCATTGGAGGTTCTCGGCAAAATGCCTGGCGGCAGAAAAATCATCATTACGCCGGGTATGGTTGAGCTGGGCGCTGAGGAATACGCCAAAAACAAAGAGTTTGCCAAAAAATGCGCCGAGGTCTGCGATTATGTTATCATCGTCGGCAAAAAGCACAGTCAGGCGTTGGTTGACGGCATTGCCGAAGCGCAGCTTGCCGCAGACAAATATTATATTGCGGAAAATTTGGCGGACGCCAACCAAAAAATGCGTTCAATGGTTATGGCGGGCGATTACGTGCTTTTTGAAAACGATTTGCCCGATACTTATTTATAAATGTTTATTTTATAAAAGAAAACCGATTTGAGTTTGGCAGTTTTTTTGGTAAATTAATATTAAAAAATAAGCTGTGTAGTAATTCAAAAAATAATTATGAAAAGCAACTCGATTATCGGATTAATTTCCGAAATCAGAGAAGCGTTGCAGAATTTAATTTGACAGACAGAAATATTGGAGGCTGAAAAATGCAGAAAATCAGAATGGGTGTTATTTACGGCGGGCCTTCCGTTGAACATGAAATTGCGGTGCTTTCCGCTTGTCAGGCAATGGCTGCCGTAGATACCGATAAATATGAGGTTATCCCTATTTTTATTACCAAAAAGGGTCTTTGGTACACGGGCGAGGCTTTGAAAGACGTTAAAAATTATGCCGAATTGGATAATTTGCTTAAGCAGTGCCAACAGGTTCATATGACGGCTGACCGAGGCGCTCACAAATTGATTATTCCAAAAAAAGGTTTGTTCGGCAAAGCGGAAGACATTCGGCTTGATGTCATGGTTCCCGTTATGCACGGCGCTCACGGCGAGGACGGCTGTTTGCAGGGCTTGCTGGAGCTTTTGAATATTCCCTATGCCGGTCCGGGCGTTTTGGGCGCAGCTGTCGGCATGGATAAAATTATGATGAAGGCAGTTTTGAAAAGTGCCGACATTCCCGTTGTGGAGGGCGTTTACTTCACAACCGAAGAATGGTATGCCGAACGGGAAGCCAAAATGGATTTGATTGAAGAAAAGCTGGGTTATCCCGTTATCGTTAAGCCTGCTAACCTTGGTTCTTCTGTCGGTATCGGCAAGGCGGACAACAGGGATTCTTTGGCGGCGGCTTTGGATTATTCCGCAACCTTTACGGGCAGGCTTTTGATTGAGCATTGCGTTACCAATATGCGTGAAATTAACTGCTCGGTTTTGGGCGGCGGCGGTTCTGCCCGAACGTCTGTCTGCGAAGAACCGATTACCGGCAGTGAGTTTTTGACATACGAAGATAAATACATGGGCGGCGGCAAGGGCGCCAAAGGTTCCAAAGGCAGTGCGCAGGGCATGAGCGGCAGCAGACGGGAAATTCCCGCTGATTTGCCAAAAGAGATGAGCGACGCCATCAGAGATTTGGCAAAACGCAGCTTTATCGCCTTGGACGGCAGCGGCGTTTGCCGTGTTGACATTATTTTGGACGTTGATAAAAATCAGCCTTATGTCAACGAGGTTAATACCATTCCAGGTTCGTTGTCTTTTTATTTATGGGAAGCTACCGGCTTGAGTTTTACGGAGTTGATGGATGAATTGGTGAACATCGCCTTGAAACGCCAGCGCACCAAAGAAAGCTATACTTTATCTTTTGACACCAACATTTTGGCGGGAGCTGCAGGCGGCGGCGTCAAAGGCGCCAAAGGGGCGAAAGGCGTTAAAAGCGGAATTTGATTTTCGGATATTATTATAGATTTATATAATTAAATAAAATTTATTTGCAGATAATAAACGGGCGGCATAAGGTTTTGATTTTTTTGAAAAAGACCTGCGGCGTCTTGTTGAAAAAAATCTTTTATTTTCGGTTGATATGTTGATGGGAGATGTTTGTTTTGTCGCTGGAATATTTGTTGGCTCTGCACAGTATATATTCCCTTTTGGGTCAGAGATTGAACAAATTGATGGAATATTTCGGGGATGCGGAGGAATGCTGGAATAATGAGGACGAATGGGCGGACGCTCTCGGTTTAAAGGGGACTGCTTTGCACAATTTGCTGACGGAAAAGCGCTGCGTGGACATACACGGCGTTTACGAAACATTTTTGAAGTCCGACTGCAAATTTGTTACTTTGGCAGATGACAATTATCCGCAGAGGCTGCGCAATATCTGCGATCCGCCGTATTTGTTTTATTACAAGGGCAAGCTGCCGTCGGACGGCGAAATCAGCATTGCCATGATTGGCTCCCGCCGTGCGACTTCTTACGGCTTGCAGGCGACGGAATATATCAGCAGGCAGTTGGCGGAACAGGGCGCAACCATCGTCAGCGGTTTGGCAAGGGGCATTGATTCGGCGGGACACCGAGGTGCTCTTGCGGTTGGCGGCACATGTGTCGGCGTTTTGGGCTGCGGGGTGGATGTGGTTTATCCGCCCGAAAACCGCAAGCTTTTCGACCTTGTTAAGGAAAACGGCTGTATTATCAGTGAGTTTCCTTTGGGAACAAACCCGATACCGCGGAATTTTGTTGTCAGAAATCGTTTGGTAAGCGGACTTGCCGACGGGGTTGTGGTGGTTGAGGCAACCAAAAAGAGCGGCACGCAGATTACCGTTGATTATGCCTTGGAGCAGGGCAAGAATATTTTCGCAGTTCCCGGTCCTATATTCAGCCCTTTGAGTCAGGGAACGCACAAGCTGATCCGAGACGATAATTTTAAGCTGGTTACCTGCGCCGACGATATTCTTTGCGAATTTGAACAGCCGAATTTGTTTGAAAATCCGTATAAAAGCAACGATGAACAATTATCTTTGTTTGCCGGCATGGCGGAAGAAACGACAGATTTGGAAAAGAAGATATGGGATTATTTGGTAACTCCGAAGCATTTTAATGAAATAACGGTCTTTTTGGGTAAAGAGGCCTCTGATTTGGCGCCTGTTTTGACAGTGATGGAATTGAGAGGCTATATTACCAGACAGGACGGTCAATATTATACAAGAAAAAATCAGTGAGGTGTGAAATGGGAAAAACCTTAGTTGTGGTGGAATCTCCTACCAAAGCGAAAGCCATAGGCAAATTTTTAAGCAGCAATTATGTTGTCAGACCCTCCATGGGGCATGTGCGGGATTTGCCCAAAAGCAACCTGGGGATTGACGTTGAGAATAATTTTGAACCTAAGTATATTACAATTCGCGGCAAGGGCAATCTTATTAAATCTTTGAAGGACGAGGCCAAAAAATGCGACAATGTTTTGCTGGCATCTGACCCCGACCGTGAGGGTGAGGTTATCGCTTGGCATTTGCAGACGTATTTGCCTAATTTGAAACCGAAATGTCGTGTGGAATTTCATGAAATTACAAAAGAAACTATTAAAAAAGCGGTTAAAGTCCCCAGAGAAATCAACATGAACATGGTCAATGCTCAACAGGCTCGCCGTGTTTTGGATAGATTGGTGGGCTATAAAATTTCCCCTCTGCTTTGGGCAAAGGTGAAAAAAGGTCTTTCCGCCGGTCGTGTGCAGTCGGTTGCCGTGCGTTTGATTTGCGACCGAGATAAGGAAATTAAAAACTTTGTACCTGTGGAATATTGGAGCCTTAATGCGGATTTGGAAACGGGCAACGGTATTCTTTCCGCTAAATTGCAGAAAATCAACGGCAAAAAGGCGGAAATTCACAATAATGAAGAAATGCAGGGTATTTTAAGCCATTTGCAGGGCGCCGAATATAAGGTTACAAGCGTCAGCAAAAAACAAAAGCTGAAAAACCCCGTTGCGCCTTTTACCACCAGCAGTTTGCAGCAGGAAGCTTACAGAAAGCACAGCATTGTTACAAAGAAAACCATGCAGCTGGCACAGCAGCTTTATGAGGGTATTGAGCTTGGCAAAGAGGGAACCGTCGGTTTGATTACCTATATGCGTACCGACTCGGTTCGTGTTTCTCCCGAAGCTCAGGCTGCTGCCAGAGAATACATTGAAAACAAATACGGTAAGGAATATGTTCCCCAAACGCCCAGAGTTTTCAAAAGCAAAGGCAAAATTCAAGACGCCCACGAAGCTATTCGTCCCAGTAATATCAAAAGACTGCCCAAGGATGTTAAGCAGTATTTGACACCGCAGCAGTATAAGCTTTACAAATTGATTTGGGAACGTTTTGTCGCCAGTCAGATGGCATCTGCCGTTTTGGACGTTACCGGCGTTAATATCGAAGCCAAGGATTATCAGTTCCGCGCGACCGGTTCCGTTCTGAAGTTTGCCGGCTATATGCAGCTTTATATGGAGGGTATTGACGAGGACGAAGAAAAAGAAGATTTGGGTATGCTGCCCGAAGTGTCTGAGGGTCAGGCTTTGGCTTTGCAAAAGCTGAATCCCAAGCAGCATTTTACGCAGCCGCCGGCTCGTTACACTGAAGCCATGCTGGTTAAGGCTTTGGAAGAAAAAGGGATCGGTCGACCCAGTACTTACGCCCCCATTATTGATACTATTTTGGGGCGGGGTTACGTTGTCCGTGAAGAAAAGCATTTTTATTCCACCGAACTGGGTCAGATTGTGGTTGATATTCTGACAAAAAGCTTCGGTGATATTATGGACGTTGATTTTACGGCTCACATGGAGCAGTCTTTGGACGATATTGAAGAGGGCAAGGAAGAATGGCGGGACGTTATAGCCGCATTTTACGGTCCTTTTTCTCAGGATTTGGCAAAAGCCGAGGCTAATTTGGAAAAAGTGGAAATTGCGCCCGAAGTCAGCGATGAGGTCTGCGAAAAATGCGGCAAGCCCATGGTTTACCGTTTGGGGAAATACGGCAAGTTTTTGGCTTGCTCCGGTTTCCCGGAATGCCGCAACACAAAGGCTATTGTGGTTGAAACAGGCGTTAAATGCCGAGCCTGCGGCGGCAATATTATTCAAAAGAAGAGCCGCGGCGGCAGAATTTTCTACGGTTGCAGCAATTATCCCGAATGTAAATATGTGGCGTGGAATCCGCCCATTGACGAGGTTTGTCCCGAATGCGGCGCTCAGCTGACCGTTAAAAAACACAGGGACGGCAGTGAAAAGAAAATTTGTCCCAACAAAAATTGCCCCACCAACGCCAATGCCGAAAAGCCGAAGCGTGGCAGAAAGGCAAAACCAAAAGCCCAGGCGTAATTAGACGATTTAGTGTGTGTTCGGATATGTTTGCGAAACCGACATTAATGGAAGTTTGGTAAAAATTTGTTTGACGGCAATTTAAATATGATTTATAATTGCCCTTTACAATCAATAATATAAAGCGATTGAGCAGTTGAATTTTTTTGATTTGGAAAAATTTTTGCAGATATACGGACGTATTGTCAGACAATAAAAAATCAGGAAATTTTCAGACAGCAAAGTTCAGATGTAAATAATAATAATACGGAAATAATAATATATGGAAAATAATAAACAGAGAGTTAATATTATAGGCGCCGGTTTGGCGGGCAGCGAAGCCGCCTGGCAGCTGGCGCAAAGAGGAATTGCGGTGCGGCTTTTTGAAATGCGTCCGCAAAAAAGCACGGCGGCGCATACAACAGAGTATTTCGGCGAATTGGTTTGCAGCAATTCCTTGCGTGCCGCAGGGCTTGGCAATGCCGTCGGTCTTTTGAAAGAGGAAATGCGTATGCACAATTCTTTGATTATGGCGGCGGCAGACAAGCACAGGATTCCCGCAGGCGGAGCTTTGGCGGTGGACAGGGACGGTTTTGGCAGAGAGATCACCGAGTCTGTTTGCAATCACCCCAATATTGAGGTTATACGCAAGGAAGTTACGGATTTGTCGGAGCTTTTGGCAAGCGGCGAAATTTTGATTGTTGCGGCGGGACCTTTGGCATCCGACGGTCTGTCGGGGGCTGTTGCAGAGTTGATTGATGAGGAATATCTGCATTTTCATGATGCCGTTGCGCCTATTATTGACGGCGGTACCATTGATTTTGATATTGCTTTTCGGGGTTCCAGATACGACAGAGGCGACAATCCCGACGGCGATTACATCAACTGCCCGATGGACAAAGAGGAATATCTGCGTTTTTACGAAGAGTTGGTTACGGCGGCAACCGTGCCTTTGAAGAATTTTGAAAAAGAAAAGGATTTCAGCGGCTGTATGCCCATTGAATCCATGGCGAAAAAAGGCGTTGATACAATTCGCTTCGGTCCTTTGAAGCCTGTGGGCATTAAGAACCCCCACAAAGACGACAGGGAGGATTACGCTGTTGTCCAGCTGCGGCAGGACAACGCCGCCGGTACTATGTTTAATATTGTGGGATTTCAGACACGGCTGACTTGGCCTGAGCAAAAACGGGTTTTTCGCATGATACCCGGTTTGGCAAACGCCGAATTTCTGCGTTTGGGAGTTATGCACAGGAATACTTTGATCAATGCGTCCAAGCGCGCGGATAAAACACTGTTTTTAAAAAAAAATACCAACGTTTATTTTGCCGGGCAGATTACAGGCGGTGAGGGGTATATTGAATCAGCTGCCTGCGGCATGGCAGTCGGTATCTGTGCCGCCAAAAAGCTGCAAGGCGCCGAACAGCCGGTTTGGCCTTTGACAACGGCTTTGGGCGGTTTGCTGAATTATATTACGACACCGAACGGAAGTTTTCAGCCGATGAATGTAACCTTTGGTTTGATTGAACCTTTGGGTGTTAAAGTCCGCAAAAAGCGGGAGAAAAACGAAATGATCGCCAAAAGGGCTATCTCTGACATGGCGGAATTTATAGAAAAAAACAAAATCAATAATTAAAATATGATTGAAATATATTGTTTAACATGAATATTGGTTGGGCTTGAAAGCGTGGTGAGGATATGGCGGAAAACAAAAACGTAGTGGATCTTGTCAATGATTTTTTGCTGTATCTGACAGTGGAAAAGCATTATGCCAAAAACACCGTTAATTCATACGAAAGAGATTTGTATCAGCTGGAGCATTATTTGGAAGATTACGAGAGCGAGGCGGTTTTAAATAATATCGACGAGATAGATTATGCTTTGATGCGTCGGTATTTGGCTTATTTAAACAGCCTGCATTTGGCAAAAAGCACCATTTCCCGCAAGCTTTCCGCCTGCCGCAGTTTTTACAGATATTTGATGAAAAAGCAGATTGTGGAAGCCAGCCCGCCTTCTGAGGTGATTACGCCGAAAAAAGAAAAGCGGCTGCCCAAATTTCTTTATTACGATGAGATGAAGGCGGTACTGGAAGCGCCGGCAGATGATTTGTGGGGTCGGCGGGACAAGGCGATTTTGGAGGTTTGTTACGGCGGCGGCCTGCGTGTCAGCGAGTTGGTTAGCATCAACATGACGGATATTAACAAAAACGGGCGTTTTGTTTCTGTGGTTGGCAAAGGCAGCAAGCAAAGAGTTGTTCCCATCGGTGCGGCGGCAGTTGCCGCAGTCGGTGTTTATAAAGAAACGCTGCGCAGGGAGTATTTGGATGGTGAGTTGAAGTTTATGCCCGATTTCGGTCCGGGAAAACCGCTTTTTCTGAACCAAAAAGGCGGCAGACTGACGGCAAGAAGCGTTATTGATATTGTAAACAAATACGTTGAAGCGGCGGCGGTCAAGAAGAAAATTTCTCCCCATGCTCTGCGGCACAGCTTTGCTACCCATCTTTTGGAAAACGGCGCCGATTTACGGTCCGTTCAGGAGCTTTTGGGGCATGAGAACATCTCCACAACGCAGATTTATACTCATGTCAGCAAGAGTGTTATGCGGGAGGTTTACAACAAAACCCACCCCAGAGCCTGAGTTTTGATAATTTTGGCGTTTGTTTGGAAAAACCGATTGGAAACCCCGAATGGTTGTTAAAGATGATTTGGAAGATAACGGAAGTTTACATAGAATATTAATTTACATAGAATATTAAATAGAAAAATGAATAAATGGAAAATAAAGAAATGAGTTAGAAAACGGAAACTGAATATTGATGCCCGAATTTGTTTTTGTGAAAGCAACGGGCATTGGCGAAAGGTCGTGAATAAAAAATGGAAATCAGAGGTACTACTATTTGCGGTGTCAGAAAAGACGGTAAAATTGCCATTGCCGGTGACGGACAGGTTACGCTGGGACAAAGCATTGTTATGAAAAACGGCGCCAGAAAAGTACGCCGTCTTTATAAGGATCAGGTGGTGATCGGTTTTGCCGGTTCGGTTGCCGATGCCTTTACACTCTCCGAAAAATTTGAAAGTTATTTGGAGGAATACAGAGGAAATTTGACAAGAGCGTCTGTTGCTTTGGCAAAAGAATGGCGTTCCGATAAGGTTTTGCGTCAGCTGGAAGCGATGATGATTGTGGCGGGCGGCGACGAAATGCTGATTCTTTCCGGTAATGGCGAGGTTATCGCTCCCGACGATGATATTGCGGCAATCGGCAGCGGCGGAGCTTACGCTTTGGCGGCGGCAAGGGCTTTGACAGGGCACACAGATATGACGGCGGCTGAAATTGCCAAAGAGTCTATCCGCATTGCCTCCGAAATCTGTGTATTCACCAACAATCATATTATTGTTGAGGAAACCGTTTGATTTTGCAAGTGTTTTGCCTGAAAGGCACGGTGCAAAAATTTGCTTGAGCCACGAGTTGTAATGCGGTAAAAAATTTAAAAATTTAAGAAAAACAAAGAATAAATTTGGGAAAATGAATTTTTTGGCGGAAAGCTGAGCGTTAAAAGAAAAAACGCTGATGCTGACTTTCCGTTTTGGTGCTTGCAAAAAGCGTTTTACATAAGGAGTTGAAGATATGCATGAATTAACCCCAAGGCAGATTGTTGCCGAATTGGATAAGTACATTATTGGACAGGATAACGCCAAAAGGTGCGTGGCTGTGGCTTTGCGCAACCGTTACCGCCGCAAATGCCTGGGACCTGCCTTGCAGGAAGAAATTATGCCGAAAAATATTATTATGATCGGACCAACAGGCGTCGGTAAAACGGAAATTGCCAGACGTTTGGCAAAATTGGTTAACGCTCCCTTTGTAAAAGTGGAAGCTACGAAGTTTACCGAAGTGGGCTATGTGGGCCGTGATGTTGAATCCATTATCCGAGATTTGACGGAATGCGGTATTCGTATGGTCAAAGAAGAGCTGATGGAAAAGAAAAAGCCGGAGGGCGAAGCTTTGGCAGAGGAAAAACTGCTCAATCTTTTGGCACCCGATAAAAAAATCAAGAAAAAACAAAATCCTATGGAAGCCTTTTTCGGCGCCTTTACAGGCGAAGCCAACGGCTCTGAAAACACGGAAATGGCTCAGCGGGAGGATATTGTTGAGGACAACAGCGGCAGGCGGGAACAGATTCGCCGTCAGCTGGCTTTGGGCGAAATGGAAGACCACATTGTTGAAATCGAAGTTGAAGAACAGTCGGCTCCCGTTGGGGTAATCGGCGGCACGATGGACGAAATGGGCATTAATTTGCAGGATGTTTTCGGCAGCATGATGCCAAAGAAAACTCACAAACGCAAGGTTACCGTTGCCGAAGCCAGAAAAATTTTAACGCAGGAAGAATGTCAGAATTTGATTGATATGGATGACGTTACAGCTCTTGCCATTGAAAGAGTTGAGCAGAGCGGCATAGTTTTCATTGATGAAATTGACAAAATTGCCGGCCGTGCCAACACCAGCAACACCGACGTTTCCAGAGAGGGCGTGCAGAGGGATATTCTGCCTTTGGTGGAAGGTTCCAGCGTCAACACCAAATACGGCGTTGTCAAAACCGACTATATTCTTTTTGTGGCGGCGGGCGCTTTCCATATGAGCAAGCCATCCGACCTTATTCCGGAATTACAGGGGCGTTTCCCCATTCGAGTTGAGTTGGAAAGCCTGACCGAAGAAGATTTTAAACGGATTTTGCTTGAACCGCAAAATTCCCTGGTTAAGCAATATATTGCGCTTTTGCAGACCGACGGCGCCAACGTTACCTTTACCGAGGACGGCATTGACGAGCTGGCTCATATTGCGTATTTGGTAAATTCCACAACGGAAAATATCGGTGCCAGACGGCTGCACACCATTTTGGAAAAGGTTTTGGAGGATTTGCTTTTTGTGGCTCCCGACGCCTCCATCGCTGATGTTATCATCGACAAAAAATATGTTGAAGATAAGCTGGTATGTTTGGCTGACAACGAAGATTTGAGCAGATATATTCTGTAATATTATAATATATTATTTTTAATAAAAATCTTGACAAGTGGTTGGCGGTCGGTTATAATATTGTCAATTTAATAATTTATTAAATATAACTAATGCTTAATGTCATCTAGGGTTCCGTTATTTATATGAGCAGGTCCGAGAGATGACGGCCGCAAGGCTGCCACGGAGGGACAAAAACCCGGGAGTAGGATAAGTTTCTACTCTCCGGGTTTATTTTTTTAGGAGGTGTTTTAATTGACAGCAAAAGAAAAGAATATCGGTTGGATTTGTTTGATTTTTTCCGGATTGATGGAAATTGTTTGGGCGTATTTTCTTGATTTATCTCATGGTTTTACAGTTTTGAAACCGTCTGTTTTGGCGATTATTTTTTTGATGCCCAGTTTTTTACTTTTGGAAAGAGCTATACGCACTTTTGGTATCGGTATGACCTATGCCGTTTTTACGGGTATCGGCATTGTCGGTACAACTGTGATTGGTTTTTTGGCGCTTGGTGAGGCTGTCAGCATTTGGACGATTGTTTTTCTGATTATATTATTGACGGGAATTGTCGGACTGCGTTTTTGTGAGGGTAGTTCAGAGACAAGCGAGGAAGAACAAGCGGAAGCTAAGGAGGTTGATGAAAGATGATGTGGCTCGTTTTGTTTTTAGCATCTTTTTGTGAGTTGGCGTTTACGGTTTTCATGAAGCTTTCTGATGGGTTGAAGAAAAAACGCTATGTTTTTTTGACTTTTGCCGCAACGTTTCTCGGTATTTTCTTGCTTGGACAGGCTGTTAAAACATTGCCGTTGGGCGTGGCATATGCTGTTTGGACGGGTTTGGGAACATTGCTTACGGTTACTTTCGGCATAATTGTTTTCAAAGAAAGCAAGGATTGGAAAAAATTGTTTTTCATTTGCCTTGTGGTAATCGGCGTAATCGGTTTGCGGCTGACTACTCAGAGTTAAAAAAATATTTTTTTGATTATGTGTCAAAAAAATGAAAAAAAACTTGTAATAAGGCTGATGTTTTGATATAATAATCTATGGTTTAAAATACTCACCGAAGCGAATTGTGTCCGCAGGTGCCGAATTTCGGTGCGGATATTTGGAAACTTCGGGAGGTTTAACAAAAGGAGGAAAACAAAAAATGGCAGTAATTTCCATGAAACAATTATTGGAAGCAGGTGTTCATTTCGGACACCAGACAAGAAGATGGAACCCCAAAATGGCTCGTTTCATTTTCACAGAAAGAAACGGTATCTACATCATCGACTTGCAGAAAACAGTTCACAAAGTTGACGAAGCTTATGATTTCGTTAAATCCGTGGCTGCTGACGGCAAAGACATTTTGTTTGTAGGCACCAAGAAACAAGCTCAGGAAGCTATCAAGGACGAAGCTGTTCGTTCCGATATGTTCTATGTAAACGAAAGATGGCTGGGCGGTATGCTGACCAACTGGAAAACCATTCAAGCCAGAATTCAACGTCTGAAAGATTTGGAAAAAATGCAGGAAGACGGCACATTTGATATGCTTCCCAAAAAAGAAGTTGCTCAACTGAAAAAAGAAATGGAAAAATTGGATCGTTTCTTGGGCGGCGTTAAAAACATGAAAAAACAACCCGGTGCAATGTTCATCGTTGACCCCAGAAAAGAAAGAATCGCCGTTGCCGAAGCTAAAAGACTCAATATCCCCATTATTGCGATTGTTGACACCAACTGCGATCCCGACGAAATCGATTATCCTATTCCCGGTAACGATGACGCTATCCGTGCCGTTAAACTTTTGACTGCTAAAATGGCCGACGCCATTATCGAAGGCAGACAGGGCGCTTCTATGGCGGAAGCCGAAGAAGCGGCAGAAGAAGTTGCCGAAGTTGCGGAAGAAGCTTAATTTTGCCTTATAACAGAGGTAGCGAGGAAAACCTCACTACCTCTTTCTTGTATGAGATACGAAAATAATTTTTAGACATTTAGGAGGATATATATTATGGCTATCAGCGCTAAATTAGTAAAAGAATTGAGAGAAAGAACCGGCTGCGGTATGATGGACTGCAAAAAAGCTTTGACCGAAACCGATGGTGATATGGAAAAAGCGATTGACTTTTTGCGTGAAAAAGGTCTTTCCAAGGCTGCTAAAAAATCCGGCAGAATTGCCGCAGAAGGTATTGTTGAATTGGCATTTTCCGAAGACGGTAAAAAAGGCGCTTTGATCGAAGTTAACGCTGAAACAGACTTCGTTGCCAAAAACAAAGAATTCGTTGACATGGTTGATTTGTTTGCAAATATCGCCCTTGACAGCGACGTTGCCGATGTTGCCGCTTTGGAAGCTTGCCCGACCGCAGAAGGTACTGTTAAAGACGTTTTGACTGCAAAAATTGCCAAAATCGGCGAAAACATGACTATCCGCCGTTTTGCTAAATTTGACGAAGCAGGCACAGTTTGCGTAGGTTACAACCACAATGGTAAAATCGGCGTTTTGCTGCAATTGGAAACCGAAGCTGCCGCTGATGAAGTACAAGCTATGGGTCGCAATGTTGCAATGCAGGTTTGCTCCATGAATCCTCAGTTTGTGGACGAAAGCCAGGTTGACCCCGCTTATTTGGAAAAAGAAAAAGAAATTTTGGTTCAGCAGGCTTTGAACGAAGGCAAACCTCAGAATATCGTTGAAAAAATGGTTGCAGGCCGCCTGAAAAAAGAATTGAAAGAAACCTGCCTGATGGATCAGACATTTGTTATGGACGGCGACCTTTCCGTTCAGCAATATGTTGATAAATGCGCAAAAGAAATCGGCAAAGAAATAAAAGTTAAAGCCTTTGTTCGTTACGAAGTGGGCGAAGGTATCGAAAAGAAAGTTGACGACTTGGCTGCAGAAGTTGCAAAAATGACACAAGCCTAATTTAAGTTATTTTTACAGTTTGCAGAAAGGGGTCATCTGATATGGCTGATTTGAAATTTAACAGAATCGTATTGAAACTGAGTGGTGAGGCCTTGTCGGGAAAACAAGGCTACGGTATTGATCCCGAAACCATTTTTTCCATAGCTCATCAAATTAAGTCCGTTCATGAATTGGGCGTTGAGCTTTGTTTGGTTGTTGGCGGCGGCAACATTTGGCGCGGACTTTCCGGCTCTGCCAAAGGTATGGACCGAGCCAATGCCGACCATATGGGTATGCTGGCAACTGTAATTAACGCTTTGGCTTTGCAAGATGCTTTGGAGCAAATTGATGTTTACACCCGCGTGCAGACTGCCGTTTCTATGCGGCAGTTTGCCGAACCGTATATCAGAAGAAAAGCTGTTAGGCATTTGGAAAAAGGCAGAGTTGTTATTTTTGCCGCCGGTACCGGTAATCCTTATTTTTCCACCGATACCACAGCGGCGCTGCGCGCTGCCGAAATGGAGGCCGATGCAATTTTGATGGCTAAAAGAGGTGTGGACGGCGTTTATGATTCTGACCCCAAGCTTAACCCCGATGCCAAAAAATTTGAAAGGCTTTCTTATCTTGATGTTTTGAATATGGGTTTGCAGGTTATGGATTCCACTGCCGCATCCCTTTGCAAAGACAACAACATTCCGTTAATTGTATTCAACATTGACCAACCCGGAAATATCGAAAGGGTTGTTAAAGGTGAAAATATTGGTACATTTTTAGGAGGTGCTGTAAATGATTAAGGAAATTTTAGCTGATGCCCAAGAAAGAATGGAAAAATCTTATGAAAGCATGTGCCACGATTTTGCAACAATGCGTGTAGGCCGGGCTAACCCCGCAATTTTGGATGGTATTACTGTTGATTATTACGGTGTTCCCACACCCTTGAACCAAACCTCCAATATTAATGCTCCGGAACCCAGACTTTTGACAATTCAGCCTTGGGACAGAAGTTTGCTCTCTGCCATTGAAAAGGCAATTCAAAAAGCCGATTTGGGTATTAATCCTTCCAACGACGGTGAAATTATTCGTTTGGCTATTCCCGCTTTGACGGAAGAACGCCGCAAAGAATTGGTGAAAACCGCTCATAAAAGAGCCGAAGAAGCCAAGGTTGCCGTTCGTAATATCCGCCGTGATGTAAACGATAAAATCAAAGCGGCAGAAAAAAAACATGAAATCACTGAGGATGAAATGCAGGAAGCATTGGATAATACTCAAAAATACACAGATGAACACGTAAAAAAAATTGATGAAACCTTGCATAAAAAAGAAAAAGAAATTATGGAAGTATAAAAAATTTCTTGAAATTTCTTGTTGCTATTTGTAATGTTTTGCCTTATAATAAAGGTGTCTCAGATATGAAGTATATTTTCATATATGACTACATATAAAAGGAGGTGCGACAGCATGAGAATTACTGACGAATGTTTGGCATGCGGTTCCTGCGCAGCTGAATGCCCCAGCCAGGCTATCAAAGAAGGCGATATCTACGCAATCGATCAAGACGCATGTGTTGAATGCGGCGCTTGCGTTGATGCCTGTCCGGTAGGTGCTATCGTTGAAGACTAATCTTCAAATGAATTTTTGATTGTTTAAAAGGCAAGAGCTTTTCGGCTCTTGCCTTTTGTGTTATTTTAAGTTGTGTTTAATGTATTCTTGTATACTTTTGCTGGTAAAGTCGGTAAAAAGCCTTCAGGGAGCTTGTATGAGCCGTTGAAGGGGCTTTTGCGGCAGCAATATATAAATAAAATCGCCTGTTTGTTGGAAAAGACTTTATTTAGGGATAATACAGCTGTGCAAATCAGGGTGAAATATCGGTTGATTTGTAATTCAATAAAAAATTTTGGGATTGCAGCTGTTTGGGCGAATGCTTTTGGGTTTTACGGATTTTTTTCAATCTGTATTGGCAAAGTTATTAAAAAATCAGGCTATGATGAAATTTTATGGCGAAATGTATTATAAAAGATTTTGATTGTTTGCCAATTAAATTTATACAAATACT
>JAHZFN010000077.1:0-1672 GCA_019421315.1 Peptococcaceae bacterium
CGTCGATGTTGGGTTTTGCCATCAAGCCGCTTATGCTTTCGGGCTTAACGGAGCCGCCGTAAAGAATACGGATTTCCTCCGCAATATTGCCGAATTTTGCCGCCAAAAGGCTGCGGATATAGGCGATGACCGTTTCGGCGTCGTCGGCGGTTGCCGTAAGCCCTGTGCCGATTGCCCAAACAGGTTCGTAGGCGATGACAATTTCCGCTTTGCCGTCCCAAAAAGACAGGCTTTTGGCAATCTGCTCTTTGATGACAGGCAATGCCTCGCCCGCTTCCCGCTGTTCTTTGGTTTCGCCGACGCAGACGATGGGGACGAGGCCGTTCGCAGCTGCTGTTTCGCCTTTTTTGCTGACGATTTCGTCCGTTTCGCCAAAATATGCACGGCGTTCGGAATGTCCCAGAATAATGTACTGCACCTGCAAATCCTTGAGCATGGGTGCGGAAATTTCGCCTGTGTAGGCGCCCTCCGTTTCCCAGTGCATATTTTCGGCGCCGATTTTGATGTTCGTGTTTGCCGTTGCCTGCACTGCTCCTGCCAGATGGGTCGCAGGAGCGCAAATCAGCACATCGGCGGCGGCTTCTTTAACCAAAGACGCCAGCTCCGTCAGCATTTGCACGCCTGAGCTTGGTGTATGATACATTTTCCAGTTTCCTGCAATCAAAGGTTTACGCATGGTTTTTCTCCTTTTTTAGGGTTTAATTTTTGATTTATTATTAAGAATTTTTGCCGAAAACGGCAGTAAGCCTGTGTTCTTTGTTATCTGTCAAAATGAGCCTTGTTAAACTGTGGGATATGTCATTTTTTCCACAGTCCAGTCTTTCAAGACCTCGGCGTAGTCGGTGCATTGATTGATGGCGCCCAGCAGATTGTGTTCACGGAAATTGCCGCATTCAAAAGGATCGGCGCCGGGAATTTTGCCGTAGAAATCGTTGATGAAAGCCAGCGTTTCCCGCACCAAATCCAAAACCTGCTGATGGCTCATTTTGTCGCGGACAATTAAATAAAAGCCTGTTCGGCAGCCCATCGGTCCGAAATAAACGATGTTGTCGGCGTACTCGCTGCTGCGGACGTAGGTTGCAAAAAGATGCTCGATGGTGTGGATAACGTCGTAATCCATAAACAACCCCGTGTTGGGGGTAACGGTTCGCAAATCATAGGTAACGCAGTCGCCGTCGATGCGGGATATGTACATACCTTTTTTCAAAATTTGATGATTTATGGTGAAGCTTTTGATTTTTTTCAAATCCTTGTTTTCCATTTTTGCCGCCTCTCTTCTTTATAATATATTTTAATATTATTAGATTATCGGGTTCAGTCTGCAATTTGCAGACCGCTGTTTTTGATTGCCGCCTGAATGGTGTGTTTCATCAAAACGGCTGTGGTAACGGAACCGACACCGCCGGGAACGGGGGTTATCATATCCACAATGGGTTCAACGGAGGCGAAATCCACATCGCCGCACATTTTGCCTTGGTTGTCGGGATCCTCGTTGATACCCACATCAATCACAACCTGACCCTGACGGACAAAGTCGGCGTTGACCATTTTGGCTCTGCCCACGGCGGCGAGGGGAATGTGCGCTTCTTGGGCAGGATTTGGCAAAGCGAGGGTTCTGGAATTGCAGGCGGGAGCGGGGGCGAGGTCGGTTAAAAGGGGAAGCGCCAAGGGG